>NZ_JARPVX010000209.1:0-910 GCF_033947565.1 Lichenihabitans sp. Uapishka_5 | reverse complement strand
GTCCTCACCGGAGGCATACAGTTGACCCTCATTATACCGATCCTCGTCGAACACGAAGAGGAGCCGGCCATGACCATCCGAACCACCACCCACCTGAACTTCCGCGGCGACGCGCGCGCGGCGCTCGCTTTCTACCAGAGCGTCTTCGGCGGCGACTTGACGGTCGTCAGCTATGCCGATGCTCACGCGGTCACCAGCCCGGTGGAGGCCGATCAGGTCATCTGGGGACAGGTGACAGCACCGGACGGCTTCCATGTCATGGCATGTGACGTGCCGGCAGCGACCGCCTGGGACCCCGGCACGATCCCGGTATTCGTCTCGGTGCGTGGCGACGATGCCGGTATGCTAATCGTATATTGGGAGAAGCTGGTCGAGGGATCGACTATCATTCAGCCACTCGCCGCGTCCGGCTTCTCCCCTCTGTACGGCATGGTCCGCGACCGCTTCGGCGTGACCTGGGTCATTGATCTTCAAGCCGCCCAAGCGTCTTTGATACTTTGATCCGGCCGACGACGACGATCGTCCGCATCAAAGCGGCAGTGCTGCCGTCGCCTTGATGCGCTGGAGCGGAATATCGGTTTTTAGGCTCTGGACGCCGACGATGCGAGCCAACTTCTCGGCCTGGAACCGACGATAAGCGTCAAGGTCGCGGGCGACGACGCGCAGCAGGAAGTCGCAGTCGCCCGCCATCATATGGCATTCGACCACATGCGGCAGATCGAGGATGCTATCCGTAAACCGCTGCACGGTTTCGTCGTCCTGGCCGGTTAGCCATACGCGCACGAACACACTGGTGCCGAGGCCAAGCTGCACGGGGTCGAGCAGCGCGGCATAGCCTTTGATGATGCCTGCCGCCTCCAGGGCACGGACCCGCCGCAGGCACGGCGATGGGGACAAGCCGACCCGATCC
>NZ_JARPVX010000208.1:0-1061 GCF_033947565.1 Lichenihabitans sp. Uapishka_5 | reverse complement strand
TAGAGCTGCTGTCTTTCGGGCTGAGTCGAGTGGGGTAGCGTAGCGGCTGCTGTTGTGATTCCATGGCTGGCGGATCACGGAGGAGCACCATGGCCGCAGCGTTGTCGCTGGATCTTCGCGAGCGCGTGATCGCCGCGATCGAGGCTGGTGCCTCATGTCGGCAGGCGGCGGAGCGGTTCGGTGTGGGCAAGGCGAGCGCGATCCGCTGGCACGCCCGCTTCCGGGCTGAAGGTCGGGTCGCTGCCAAGCCGATGGGCGGAGACCGGCATTCCCATCGTTTGGAGGCGCATGCGGACATGATCCTGCAAGCCCTCGAGGAACGGCCGCAGATCTATCTGCGCGAGGTGCGGGACGCCCTACAGGAGCACGGCGCTGCGGTGAGCCTGAGCGGTCTGTCCCGCTTCTTTCGGCGGCACGGCATCACGCGTAAAAAGGGGCGCTCCACGCGGCCGAGCAGGATCGTCCGGACGTGAGCGAGGCGCGCGAGGCCTGGTTCGAGGGCCAACTCGATCTCGATCCCGAGCGCATGGTGTTCATCGACGAGACCGCGGCCGCCACCAACATGGAGCGGCGCTATGGGCGAGCGCCGCGCGGGGAGCGATGCCGCATCGCCGTGCCGCACGGGCACTACAAAACCACCACGGTTACGGCCGCCCTGCGGGCGAGCGGCCCCTTCGCCATCGACCTTGCGGATGGGGCCACGAATGGCGTCCGGTTCCGCGCCTATGTCGCCGACGTGCTCGTTCCGGCGCTCAAGCATGGCGATATCGTGGTGATGGACAACCTCGCCGCGCACAAGGTGGCCGGCGTTCGCCAGAGCATCGAGGCGGCCGGGGCGCGCCTGCTCTACCTTCCCCCCTACAGCCCTGATTTCAACCCGATCGAAAACGCCTTCGCCAAGCTCAAGGCGCTCCTGCGAACGGCTGCAGCGCGCACCGTCCCGGACCTGTGGACGGCCATCCGGGACGCGTTCACCCGTTTCAAACCCGACGAGTGCCGAAACTACCTCGGAGCCGCAGGCTACGATGCATACGATCCAGCCTGAATGGCAATAGCTCTAG
>NZ_JARPVX010000207.1:855-1074 GCF_033947565.1 Lichenihabitans sp. Uapishka_5 | reverse complement strand
CGCTATGCCGGACGGCGGACGGATCATGATCGAGGCCACCAACAAAACCCTCGACGCCCGGGCGGCGCAGACACGCGATATGGCGGCAGGCGAGTATATTGCGCTCGCGGTGTCCGACACCGGCACCGGCATGCCGCCCGAGGTCGTCGCGCGCGTTTTCGAGCCGTTCTACACCACCAAGCCGATCGGCCAGGGTACCGGTCTCGGCCTATCCATGGT
>NZ_JARPVX010000207.1:0-807 GCF_033947565.1 Lichenihabitans sp. Uapishka_5 | reverse complement strand
CGCATGCTGATCGTCGATGTGCTTGAAGAGCTGGGATACGTCGCCATTGAGGCAGGAGACGGCATCGCCGGCCTTAAAGTGCTGCAGTCCGATCTCCGTGTCGACCTGCTCGTCACCGATGTCGGCATGCCGGGCATGAACGGGCGGCAGCTGGCGGATGCGGGCCGAGCCTTACGGCCCGATCTCCGCATCCTCTACATCACAGGCTATGCCGAGGCGGCCGTGGTCAGCCACGGGCATCTTGAGCCGGGCATGGCCGTCATCACCAAGCCGTTCGCCCTCGACGCGGTCGCCAACAAGGTAAAGTTGTTAATCGACGGAGCGGCAAACCGGGCATGACCACCGAGATCAACGAAGTCGCCCGCCTCAGGGCCGAGATCGACGCCGTACACCGCCGGGAGGCCCTGGCGCTCGAATATGGGCAGCGCGTGCAGACCGCGCTCGCAGCTAATGCGATCATCGGTACCTGGAACTGGCACCCTTTGAGGGACCGTTTCACCGTTGACGAAAACTTCGCCCACTCCTTCGGCGTCGATCCGAACCTGGTACATCAAGACCTTACCCTGGACCAAGTCCTAGCCACCGTGCATCCCGAAGACCGGCCCGGGCTCGACGAAGCGATCGAGGCGACCGTCGCGCGCGGCGGGGCCTACGCGCACCAGTACCGCGTCCGGCGGGCAGACGGAGTATATCACTGGATTGAGGCCAATGGACGGGTGGATTTCGGACCGGACGGCCAGCCGAACAGTTTCCCCGGCATCCTGATCGACGTCGAGGCCAAGCGAAGCCTGGAAGAGGAACGCGACA
>NZ_JARPVX010000206.1:0-1119 GCF_033947565.1 Lichenihabitans sp. Uapishka_5 | reverse complement strand
GCCCTTGCCGGCTCACCTGCCGACCGAGACGATCGTGCATGACGCACCATGCGTATGCCCGAGATGCGGCGGTACCGCCTTCGGCCGCATCGGTGCCGACGAGCGCGAGGTGCTGGAATACGTGCCCGCCCGGTTCCGCCGCATCCTGCATGTTCGCCCCAAGATGAGCTGCCGCGCCTGCGAGACGATCGTGCAGGCGCCGATGCCGGGCCTGCCGATCGAGAAGGGCCGGCCGGGCCCGGGGCTCCTGGCGCATGTGGTCGTGTCGAAGTTCTGCGACCACCTTCCTTTGTACCGGCAGGCGGAGATTTACGGGCGCGAAGGCGTTACCATCGACCGATCGGTGATGGCGGGCTGGATGGGCCACATTGCGGCGCTGCTCGCGCCCCTGGCCGAGCGCATTGGTCGCCACGTGCGCGCCGGTCCGGCAATCCACGCGGACGACACCACGGTCCCGGTGCTCGATCCCGGCCGCGGCAAGACGAAGACGGGCCGCCTGTGGGTCGCGGTGCGCGACGAGCGAGGGTTCGGTTCGATGGCTCCGCCGGCCGCGGTCTACCTCTACTCGCCCGACCGGACCGCCCAGCATGCGCATGCGTTGCTGAAGGACTGTCGCGGCCACCTGCATGCCGACGGCTACACGGGCTTCGGCAAACTCTATGACCCTGACCCACTGACCGGCGCGCCGGCGCCGCTGATTGAGGTGGCGTGCTGGAGCCATGCACGGCGCAAGATCTACGACATCCACATCACGACGGCGTCGCCCGCCGCCGAGCACGCCCTGGAATTGATCGGCGACCTATTCGCCGTCGAGACCACCATCCGCGGCCGAGCGCCAGCCGAGCGGCAGGACGCACGTGCCAACCGATCCACCCCGATCCTGGACGCGTTGAAGGTCCACCTGGACGCGACGCTCGCTAGGATCAGCGGCAAGAGCCCGTTAGCCAAGGCGATCCGCTATGCGACGTCACGATGGGCGGCGCTGACACGCTTCGTCGGGGACGGGCGCCTCGAACTGTCAAACAACGCCGCGGAACGGGCCATCAGGCCGCTGACCTTGGGCAGGAAGAACTATCTGTTCGCCGGTTTCGACGAGGGCGGCCGCCGCGCCGCGACCTT
>NZ_JARPVX010000205.1:0-1137 GCF_033947565.1 Lichenihabitans sp. Uapishka_5 | reverse complement strand
CTAGTGCACTGACGCGCACAGAGGATTCACAGGACGCTGGGCTCGTGCGAGTCTGCTTGCATGGCTCAGACCGTTTCGCTTTTGCTTTCGGCTCAGGATCGCGCTGGGCTTCATGGGATCATTGAGGACCGCGGGCGACCGGTGAAGCACGTCCAGCGGTCGCAGATCATCCTGCTCTCGGATGACCGTCTCCCCGTTCTGGAGATCGCCAAACGGGTTGGGGTCAGCCGCCCGATGGTGTGGCGTTGGCAGCAGCGCTATGCCGAGGAAGGTCTCGACGGGCTGCTGCGCGACAAGACCCGACCACCCGGCACGCCGCCGATTCCACAGGCCAAGGTCCATGCCGTGGTCGAGCGCACTCTGCGGCAGCCACCGGGCGCGGTGACCCATTGGACCGGCCGCGCCATGGCCAAGGCCATGAACCTGTCGCTGCGCACCGTCCAACGCATCTGGCAGGCGCACAAGTTGCAGCCGCACCGGATCAGGACCTTCAAGCGCTCGACCGATCCCGACTTCGCGGCAAGGCTCGATGACGTCGTCGGCCTCTACATGAACCCGCCCAGGCACGCTGTCGTCGTCTCCATCGACGAGAAGAGCCAGATCCAAGCCCTTGATCGCACTCAGCCGGGCCTGCCGCTGAAGCGCGGCAAGTGCGCGACCTTGACCCACGATTACAAGCGCAACGGCACCACAACCCTGTTCGCGGCTCTCAGCGTGCTCGAAGGCAAGGTCATCGGCCGCTGCGCGCCCCGCCATCGGCATCAGGAGTTCATCCGCTTCATCGCGACCGTCGAGCGGTCCGTGCCGGCCGGCAAGGTAATCCACGCCATCCTCGACAACTACGCCGCTCACAAGCACCCCAACGTGCTGGCCTGGCTCGCCGACCATCCTCGATGGACATTCCACTTCACGCCGACCTCATGCTCCTGGCTAAACGCCGTCGAGGGCTTCTTTTCCAAACTCACGCGACAGAGCCTGAAGCGAGGTGTCTTCCGCTCGGTCGCGGACCTCGAGGCAGCGATCACCCGCTACGTCGCCGCCACCAACAGGAACCCAAAGCCCTTCGTCTGGACCGCAACCGCCAACGCGATCAGGACCAAACTCGCCCTGAATCATCTGTCTGAGTCGGTGCACTAG
>NZ_JARPVX010000204.1:355-1172 GCF_033947565.1 Lichenihabitans sp. Uapishka_5 | reverse complement strand
ACAAGCTCGGACATTATGTGTGGGTGGAGGGACGCTACAGCCTCGTGCCCGAGAATGGTGACTTCATCGTCGTGTTGCGTGACGTCAGCCAGCGAAAGGCCGCCGAGGAAAAGCTCGAGAGATTGAACACAGAGCTTTCGCGGGTGGCACGGAGCGATGCCCTGACAGGGTTGTCCAACCGGCGCCATTTCGACGAGGTTCTCGACGCCGAATGGCGCCGAGCCAAGCGGGACGAAGGCTCACTCTCGTTGCTGCTGCTCGATGTCGATCGCTTTAAGGCCTACAATGACCGCTATGGCCATCAGGAGGGCGATGCCTGTCTCCGCGCGGTCGCCACGACACTGCAGGATAGCATCCGGCGACCGGGCGACCTGGTGGCACGTTATGGCGGCGAGGAGTTCGTCATCGTGCTGCCTGGCACCGACGAGGCTGGAGCCGCTCAAGTCGCCGAACGCGTTCGTGTCGCGGTAGAAGGTCTGGCCTTAGCCCATGACGGTAACATGCCCTGCGGTTCCGTGGTCACTGTGAGCCTCGGTTGCGCGACAACACGGCCAGCCGAAGCTGACGGGGAAACTACGGGTCTGGTCGCGACGGCGGACACACGTCTCTACGAGGCCAAGCGCTTGGGTCGGAACCGCATTGTCACGGCTGCGTCTACCGCACCGACCGCACCTCCCCAGTCAGATGAGGCAGCACGTCTCGCGGCCTTAGCTTGCTACGAACAGGCAGGGTCGGCCTGTCCGTCGGACAGCCTCGACCGCATCGCCCACCTTGCCGCCCAAACCTTTGGTGTGCCGAAGGCCTATGTGTCCTTGGT
>NZ_JARPVX010000204.1:0-345 GCF_033947565.1 Lichenihabitans sp. Uapishka_5 | reverse complement strand
CGGGCGCGATGAGGTTGTGGTCATCGGTTCGCACAACATAACGGCTGAGAAATCATCGCGGGAGGCGAGCTTTTGCGCGCATACCATCCAGGGTGATGAGCCTCTGATAGTGCCGAGTACAACCGCCGATCCCCGGTTCAGCGATAACATTTTCACCAAATCGGGCATGGGTTTCTACGCGGGCACACCGCTTGTGAGCCCATTGGACGGACACAAAATCGGCGCGCTTTGCATCATCGACGATCACGCCCGACCAGCCCTCGATGAGGCACAGCGCCGTATTCTTATGGGGCTGGCAGGGCTCGTTGTTCAAGATCTGGAGCAACGTCGTATGTCGTCTGGCGC
>NZ_JARPVX010000203.1:0-1178 GCF_033947565.1 Lichenihabitans sp. Uapishka_5 | reverse complement strand
GAACTGAACCGCCCCTGGTTTGCCGGAGGCCCCAACTCCTGAGAGGACGGGGCTATGACCAGCAAGACGACGAACAAGTTTTCACCGGAGGTCCGCGAGCGCGCGGTGCGGATGGTGCTCGACCACGAGCGCGATCACCCGTCGCGGTGGGCAGCAGTGGTGTCTATCGCGGAGAAGATCGGCTGCGCGCCGCAGACGCTTCACGAGTGGCTGAAGAAAGTCGAGGTCGACAGTGGCAAGCGCGCTGGCGTGCCGACCGAGGTCGCCGACAAGGTGAAGGCGCTTGAGCGCGAAGTCCGCGAGTTGCGGCAGGCCAACGAGATCCTCCGCAAGGCGTCCGCGTATTTTGCCCAGGCGGAGCTCGACCCCCTCCGTGTGCCACCCCACCAAGCTTCGCTTGGCGTGGGCCCTGGCCCACTCCGCCCATTCCGGCGATGATCGCGTTCATTGACGACAACCGTGATGTCTATGGGGTCGAGCCGATCTGCCGCGTTCTGCCGATCGCCCCATCCACCTACCACGAGCACGTCGCGCAGCGGCAGGATGCGACGCGCCTGTCGGCGCGGGCGCGGGAGGATCTGGTCCTGAAGCCCGAGATCGCCCGCGTGTTCGCCGAGAACTTTGGGGTGTACGGCGTTCGCAAGGTCTGACGGCAGATGATGCGGGAGGCGTTCCCGATCGCCCGTTGCACCGTCGAGCGGCTGATGCGTGAGATGGGCGAAGCCGACCAGGGCCCACGGCCTGCGTAGCAGGGCGGGGTGGGCGGCGGAGGGTTGCAGGGCGTCATCCGCGGCAAGCCGGTGCGCACGACCATCAGCGACAAGGCAGCGCCGTGCCCGCTCGACCACGTCAACCGCCAGTTCCATGCCCCAGCGCCGAACAGGCTCTGGGTCTCGGACTTCACCTACGTCGCCACCTGGGCGGGATTCGTCTACGTCGCTTTCGTCATCGACACCTATGCCAGGCGGATCGTCGGCTGGCGGGCCAGCAGGACGGCGCATGCCAGCTTCGTCCTCCATGCGCTCGAGCAGGCACTTCACGATCGCCGGCCCGTTCACCGTGGCGGCCTGGTCCACCATAGCGACCGCGGGTCCCAATACGTGTCTATCAAGTACACCGAGCGCCTTGCCGAGGCTGGGATCGAACCTTCGGTCGGCAGCGTCGGCGACAGCTACGAC
>NZ_JARPVX010000202.1:0-1215 GCF_033947565.1 Lichenihabitans sp. Uapishka_5 | reverse complement strand
TGGGCTCGGAGATGTGTATAAGAGACAGGCCCTCAGCCGCCCAGGCGGGCTCCGCCTCGAGACCGTCGAGGCCGACCAGCGCCAGCCGCATGCCGTCCGGGTCGCGGAACGGCAGCACGGTTTCGCCGAAGCGTGTTTCGGGCGCCTCCACGGCCGCGCCGCCCGCCCGCAGCCGCTCGGTCCAGAACGGCAGCGCTGCCGCCGGCACCCGGAAGGCGGTCTCGCCCGTTTCGCCGGAACCGAGCTGGCCCGGCGCCGCATGCTCCCAGGGGAAGAAGGTCAGCACGCTGCCCGGCGCCCCGTCGCGGTCGCCGTAATACAGGTGATAGGTGCCGGGATCGTCGAAATTGACGGTGCGCTTCACCAGCCGTTGGCCAAGCACGCCCGTATGGAAGTCGAGGTTGCGCCGCGCCGGGCCGGAGATCGCCGTGACGTGATGAATGCCGTGAACCATGCAACGAACCTCCCGGCCGGGATCATGCCGTGCCTCAGACTTGCAGATAGCGCGGCAGACCGCGACCGCATCGCGATAAAGCTGCTCGAAGCCATCGGATCGCTCGATGGGCCGGCCGTCGGTCGTCCCAGCCTCGATCGGCTCGATGCTGTCGCGGCCGTCAGCCCGGGGTAAGGAACAGCAGCTGGCTGTCGCCCGCCTGGCGACGCTCCAGCAGGGTGAGGCCGGGCGGCAGCGCCACCGTGGCGTCGGCCACCTCTTCCAGCACCACCAGCGCGTCGGGTGTCAGCCAGCCGCCCGTCATGGCGGACGCCAGCGCCGCATCGCCGAGGCCGCGCCCATAGGGTGGGTCCAGAAAGGCGAGGCTGAAGGGCTCAAGCGTGACCGTGCCGAGCTTGGTGGCGTCGCGACGGAAGATGCGGCTGGTGCCCGCGACGCCGAGCGCCTCGACGTTGCCGCGCAACAGCGCCCGCGCCTCCACCCCATCGTCGACGAAGAGCGCGAAGCGCGCCCCGCGCGACAGCGCCTCGAGCCCGAGCGCACCCGTGCCGGCGAACAGGTCGAGCACGCGCGCATCCGCAACCCGGTCGGCACCCTGCCAATGGGCCAGCACGTTGAACAGCGCTTCGCGCAACCGGTCCGCGGTCGGCCGGATGGCCTGGGTGTCGGGTGCCTGCAGGGCGCGGCCGCGGAAGCGGCCGCCGACGATGCGCATCGTCCCGGTCAGCCGCGGCCGCGCGGTGGCCGCGGCTGACCGGGAC
>NZ_JARPVX010000201.1:0-1227 GCF_033947565.1 Lichenihabitans sp. Uapishka_5 | reverse complement strand
TGAGGGTCCCCCGGTTTCTCCTCCAGTTTCAGAGTGAGTATCCGGCGTTCATTCGGCGGCCTTTCGGGCCACCGCCGCAGCGTATTCGCTCGGCGTCATCCAGCCAAGCGATGTGTGAGGCCGGCTCTCGTTGTAGTCCCGCCGCCAAGCCTCGATCTTGGTCCGGGCGTCGGCCAGCGACAAGAACCAGTGGGCGTTCAGGCACTCGTCACGAAGGCGGCCGTTGAACGACTCGATAAAAGCGTTGTCGGTCGGCTTGCCTGGTCGCGAGAAGTCGAGCGTGACCCCGTTCTCGTAAGCCCAGCGGTCCAGGGCCTTCGAGACAAACTCGGGGCCATTGTCGACCCGAATGGATCGGGGCGCACCACGAACAGCGGCGATGCGCGACACGGCTTCGACGACCTGCTCACCCTTGATGCCGCTGTCGACCTCGATCACCAAGGCTTCCCGCGTGCAGGCGTCGACGACCGTGAGGGCACGAAGCCGCCGGCCGTCGAACAGCGCGTCCGACACGAAGTCCATCGACCAGAGCGCATTCGGGGCTGACGCGGCCGCCGCCCGCTCCCGATTAACAGCACTGACGTGCCGGCGCGGGCGCTTCAGGCGCAGGCTGAGGCCGTCGTTCCGGTAAAGCCGGTAGACTCGCTTGTGGTTGACCGACCAACCTTCCCGGCGCAGCAGGATGTAGATCCGAAAATAACCGTACCGCACCCGTGTTCGCGCCAGGTCGCGGATACGTAGCAGCAACGCTGCCTGGTCGCTGCCGATCGACTTGTACCGGATCGACGAACGCTCAAACCCGAGCGCGCCACAGCACCGGCGTTCGCTGACCCCTTGAACCGCCTGAACGTCGGCGACGATCTCGCGCCGACGTCCAGGCGTCAGAGCTTTTTTGATAGCACGTCCTGCAGAATGTGCTTGTCCAGGCTGAGGTCGGCCACAAGCTGCTTCAGCTTCCGGTTCTCGTCCTCGAGCTGCTTCAGCCGCCGCAACTCGCCCGTCCCGAGTCCGCCGTAAAGCTTCTTCCAGCGATAGAACGTCTGCTCCGAGATCCCCATCCGCCGCAGCACTTCGGCGACCGGCGTGCCCGTCTCCGCCTGCTTCAGCGCAAAGGCGATCTGTTCCTCGGTGTACCTGCTCTTCTTCACGGTCATGCTCCTCCCACCAGGGTCTCACAAACCCGGAAAACTCGCATTTTGGCCGGAGGAGAAAGACGGGAGGACGTCA
>NZ_JARPVX010000200.1:0-1260 GCF_033947565.1 Lichenihabitans sp. Uapishka_5 | reverse complement strand
AACCCTCCCTCGTCGAAACCCCTCAGTCTGTCTCATGAGCCCTGACGGCGGACAGCCAGAGAGGTTTAGGCCGCAGTAGCAGCCTTCTTCCGCCTCAAGCCATAGCCCACTGCGCCGAGGGCCAGGAGCGCCGCGCCGAACATCGGAGCAGCGGCCGGCAGCGGAACGCTCGAAACCGACAGGTTCGTGAAGGCGAACTGCTCGTCAGTGTAGTTGTAATCGACGTTGTAGCCCTGAGAAGGATACAACGAGCGCTTCGAAGACAGATCCTCAAAACCAACGTACGTGCCAGCAGGCGTCGTGCCTGAACCGGCATAGGCGCTCGAATAGATATGCTGCGACCCGTCGAGGTTGAGCGACTTGTCCGAGTAGAACGTGGCGCCTGTGGTCGCGACGTCGATGAAGAAGGTCAAAATGGACCCCTTCGCAAACGACCCGAAATTGTAGGACGAACCAACATCGGTGGTGTGGTTTTGGAACACGTCAGAAGCGACTGCAAGACCATTTACGAGAAGGCCAAGCGTCTCGTTATAAGCGGCTCCGGTTCCGAGATAGTACCCCGTGATGTCGCCGCCGTTGGCAACAAAGGAGTACTTTGCGGGGTTTTGCGTGCCGGCGTTGGGATAGGCGATAGATGCCGCAGACGCTGGGGCGACCGAAGCGGCGCACAGGCCGATGAAGCCAAGAGCTGTTGTGCGAAGAACCGAATGCATGAAACCTCCTGAAGAAAGCGCCTTGCGACACTTCGTTACAGAATGTTCATCCTGACGCAATGTTCATTGCGGCATGTCTGAAAACGTCGTTTCAGGGGACCTGTCAAATGGTGGCCGACTCGATTGCGGGAAGGCCTTCTCGGGCTATGCCAAAAGCCACCTACGCCGCAGCCGGCCTGTTCGTATCTGGCCGGCTCACAGCCCCAGGGCGGTGAGGTTCGGCACGATGCCTTTCGGCTCAAAGCCGGAGTCTATGGCTTCATTCATGGTCCGGAAGAAATGAATGCCGCTAGTGTTCAACGGGTCGGCGAAGGCACCGGAGCTTTTGTCGAATGCGTCATCCGTGGTCATGACGGAGCCCACCTTGTAGGTGGCGACCGCCGTCTTGCTGTCAGGGCCAAGAACGCCGCTGTACGCGACTGAAACAGGATTGCCATTTCCATCAACGATCGAAGCGACCGTAGCGGACTGAGCGTGGATCAGCCGCCACTCACCTAGTGCACTGACGCGCACAGAGGATTCACAGGACGCTGGGCTCGTGCGAGTC
>NZ_JARPVX010000001.1:0-219359 GCF_033947565.1 Lichenihabitans sp. Uapishka_5 | reverse complement strand
GGCATTGGCCGCGAAATTACCCCCTCAGGGGGTCACTATTGCGAGCGATTTTACAGGTGACGCTCGCGTTTCGCCATGCGTTGCCCCACGTGCCGGGCCAGACCCTGACGGGGCTGCTGGTCACCTATCCCCCGGCGGGGCGCTCGCCCGTCCATCACCATGCCGGAAGCGTCGTGGCCTACGTGCTCTCGGGCGCCGTGCGATCGGAGAACTCGGCGACGGGACCGGCCCGCACCTACAAGGCGGGTGAAAGCTTCTTCGAGCCGCCGGGCAGCACGCATCTCGTTAGCGAGAACGCGAGCGCGACGGAGCCCGCCAGCCTCCTGGCCGTCTTCGTCGCCGACGACGGAGCCGTGCTGAAGACGGACGAACGATGAGGGCGGCTAGCCGCCCGGCTCCGCCCGCCATCGACGACGATGCAATCGCGGCGCTGATGGAAGCGTTCTACGGCCGCGTCCGGCAGGACGCGATGCTGGCGCCGGTGTTCGTCCAGGCGATCGGCTCGGCTGAGGCGGACTGGGTGGACCACCTCGCCACGCTGCGCGCTTTCTGGTCGTCCGTCATGCTGACGAGCGGGCGCTACAGCGGCAACCCGCTGATCGCGCACGCGCGGCTGCCCGACCTTGAACCCGCCATGTTCGACCGATGGCTCGCGATCTTCGAGCAGACCTGCACCCACACGCTCGAGCCGGACGTCGCGGCCGCCTTCGTCGAGAAAGCCAACCGGATCGCCCATAGTCTCCGGCGCGGGGTGTTCGGACCACCGACTCAGGAGGACGTCTGATGGCGTCGTGCGTGACGCACCGATGGACGCGCGGGACGGTGATCCTGCTCATGACGGTCGCTGCTATTACGCCCGCCGCGGCGCACGTGAAGTGGTTCGCGCCTTACATCGTGGGCGCACCGCCGGCGCCCGTCGGCCAAACTCTGCGCGACAGCTGGTTCTGGCTGGCCATTGGCCTCGTGCTGGCCTTCTTCACCGGAACAAGATGGATCGAGATTGGGCCCCATGGCGGGGCCGTGATGGACGGCCTCGACCGGCTGACCCAACCCATGTGGGGACGCCTCGACGACTACGTGCGCGCCATCGTGGCCGCTTTTTTCGTCGCGATCTTCTCGGTCGGCGGCATCTATCTCACGCCGGATCTGAAGACACCGGCCGAGTGGGTGTCATGGATGCAGCTCGTCATCGCGGCCCTCATCTTCTGGCGCGCCACCATGCCAATCGCAGGCGCCGGCATCGTGGCGCTCTGGCTCTTGGCGTTGCGCGACTACGACCTGTTCCACCTTTTCGACTATCTCGCACTTGGGCTCGGCGTCGCGGCCTATTTGGTGCTCGCGGCCTTGCCGCAGGAGGGCTGGCGCGTCCACCGCTTCGAGGCGCTGCGCTGGGGGCTGGCGGTCGCGCTCATGTGGTCGAGCCTGGAGAAGTTCGCCTACCCGTCCTGGTTCTACCCGCTCGTCGTCGAGAAGCCGTTCCTCACTTTCGGGCTGCCGCGCGACGCCTTCATCCCTATAGCGGGCGTCGCCGAGTTCACGCTCGGCTTCGGCCTCCTGTGGACACCGCTGATTCGTCGCCTCTCGGCCGTGGCGCTGTTCGTGATCTTCACATCGGCCGTGTGGCCGTTCGGGCGCATCGAGATCATCGGCCATGGGTTGATCATGGCCATTCTGCTCGCTGTTGCGGCGGACCACAGCCGCCTGTCGCACGTCTTCGCGACCTTCAAGCTGCCGCTGCGCAGCATCCCGATCGGGCTGGCGGCGGCGCTTGTTGCCTTCGTGACGGGCTACTGGGAGCTGCACGTGGCCTTCTACGGTCCGAACGGCCATGCCGGACCGGCCACGACCGAGAAGACCACGCACTCCCACAACCCCGAGCACCCGGATGGACCTGTTGCAGCCGGCGGCATCGGCGCGCCCCCCACGCGGGGGCAGGACACCGCCGACTGACGGCCATCTGCATGACAGGCGAGCGAAGCTTGCGCCAACAGCGGCCTTTCGCGCCTTTGCCGAAGGCAGACATGGGTGATGGTACATCACTCAAGCAGACCGTGCGGAAAGTCCTGAGTTTCGGGCTGGTCTCGTAGGGGCATGCTGCAGGGACTAATTTCGGGACGTGACGGCCCCGGTGGGAACCAGTGGCCATCCTGAGGGCACCAGGAGCCGATCCTGGACCGGCTACGGCCCGCGGCAGGGCGCACAGCCCTTCATTCGCCTGCGGCGGTGATCAGGCCTGGAACCCCGACCAATGTGATGGCGCGGCGTATGTTGTAGGCGAGCGCCGTCAGGCTGAACTCGCCGCGCACGTTCTCCAGCCGCCGCATCAGGAACGCACCCTGGCCCATCCACTGCTTGATGGTGCCGAACGGGTGCTCGACGGTTTCACGCCGACGGTCGAGGATGTCGGGGCGCGCCGCCAGTCGGGCCGCCATGCGATCGAGCACGGCCTCGTTCTCCAGCCGCGAGACGTGCCGGTATGTCCTCGTGCAGCGCGGGCGGAGGGCGCAGCCTTTGCAGGCAGCTCGGTTCGCGTAGTCGATCTTCACGTTGTCACGCGAGCGGCCCCGGCGACAGGGTGAGAGCGTCTGCCCGGCCGGACAGGTGAAGACGTTCGCCTCGGGGTCGAAGCGGAACGCCGTCTTGGGGAAGAACCCCTCGCGCACCGCTGGACCGCCTACGGACTTGGGAAGATAGGCTGTGACGCCGGCCTTCTCGCAGGCCTCAACATCCTCGATTTTAAAGTAGCCCTTGTCGGCCACCGCTTCGATCCGCTCCACGCCGAGCGTCACCATGGCGGCTTCCACGGTCGGCGCGAGAAGCCCCATGTCGAGGACCTGATTGCAGACCTCCTGCTCGACGATCAGCTTGTGCTTGGCATCGACGGCGATCTGCACGTTGTAGCCGACCCCGACCTTGGTCATTCGCGCCATGGCGCGGCTGTCCGGGTCGGTCAGCGAGATCTGGTCCTGACCCGTCTGTTCCAGCTCGACCAGCATCGCCTTGTGGCGGTCACGCTTGCCCTGAATGGCGGCGATCTTCTCCTTCAGCTTGTCCCTACCGCCTCTGGTGCCGCCCACGTGCTCTTCCTGCGCGTCGCCATCATCCAGGCGCTGCAGGTACTTCGCCAGCCTCTCGTCAGCCAAGCGAATGAACTCGGTGAGAAAGCCCCGGGTGAAGTTACGATCCTTGTTGTTGACCGCCTTGATGCGCGTGCCGTCGACCGCCAGCAACTCGCGCCCGAACAGGTCGAGCTGGCGGCACAGCAGGACGAACTCGCGGAACACGGCATTGAAGGCCGCCCGGTTGTCGCGGCGGAAGTCGGCGATGGTCTTGTGGTCCGGCTTCAGGTGCCGCACCAGCCAGATCACCTCGATGTTGCGGTGGGCCTCGGCTTCCAGGCGCCGGCTGGAGCGAACCCGATTGAGGTAGCCGTAGATGTAGAGCTTGAGCAGGTCGGCCGGATCATAGCCGGGACGGCCCGTCGCCTTGGCCTGCACGCGGGCAAAGCCGGCCGTCTGGAGGTCGAGCTGATCCACGAAGGCTTCGATGAAGCGCACCGGGTTGTCGGGACCGACATAGTCGTCCACCGTCTCCGGCAGGAGCATAAGCTGCGAGCGATCAGAGCCGGCCAGGTGCGCCATGCCGAAAGCTACCATGACCCGTCAACGGGAGAAATCCTCAGCCGCCTTTCCGCACGGTCTGCAAGAATGATGCACCATAAACTCAGACGCTAAGACTATGCACGGCGTACACAAGCCGTTCGCCGCGTTCTTCGCTGTGGACAGCGCTGCAAAAGGCCATGCCGAGCTTTCTCAACGTTGAGATCGAACCATGGTTTTTCGGCGAGACCTGAGCCAAAACGCGCTTTAAATGAAGGGTGCTGAACCCATACTCGATTTGTCCAAGCCCGATCTCAGTCGCGTAGCCACGCCCCCATGCGTCCCGACGCAGAACAAAGCCAAGCTCGAAGTCCGGCTGACCAAGCGCACCGCATGGGACCAAGCCCGCGAAACCAGTGAGCTCTTTCGTTTCGCGCTCGATCAGGACACCAAGCTTCCTGCCTGTTTGATCGTGGTCGAAGTTGCTATCGAAAAACGCCTTAGATTGCGCCGAGGACAGCGGATTGCCCGAGAAGGCGAAACGCATGACATCGGGATCGGACAGCACGTGATCTTGTAGGCCCTGCAGGTCTTGGGCAACCGGACTCCGAAGAACGAGCCGCCGCGTCACGATGATGTCCATTGTGGAATTATAAAGCGGCGCGGCGCGCCCTGACCAGATTCACTGGAAGCGGACATTCCCAATTTCCTCAAATGGTCAACTCGAGACCATGGCCGACAGCGCGCTCAGCATGGTTGGATGCATTGTCATCCTGTATCGCCCCATGACGCGAACGTTCAGGCGTAAACACGCAGGATCGGGGCTCACACGACGCGCTGCACCCATTCCATCTTGGCGACCAGACCTACCTCCGTTTCCATTGTTCGCACCACCCGAAAGAGCCTGCTGCAACCCCGATCATAGATGAGGTCGCCGATCCGGACGGAGAGAAGTTGAGCCGGAAGGATCCGATGCACCGTCCAGCCGAGGTCAGCATACAGGGGGCGAACCCTCGCGAAGGATAGTGCCAGGAGCGCCGCGCAGATGTTGCGGCGGCTCGGTTCAACTCTCACCAGATCCTGCATGATGCCGTCCTTCAGCACAGGTCGTCGTCGAACGGGATAGCCGATTTCTACGGCCGGTCCGACTCCAAATTACCGATGCATGTTTTACACCGGATCATGATGAGGAGGTTGGAAGGTCTGCAGGGAGCAGCAGAAATAGCAAAAGGTGATCTCCGAAACAGGAAGGGCCCCAAAGGAGAGTCGGCGAGACCGAAGCCGGTCCGTCTCACACCGGCCCAGAGTAAGAACCATGACCACGATGAACCCCGGCGAGACCTCCAGCCGCACTCAGGCCAAAACGCTCATCGCCCACCTCGCCTCCCGGGTGTACGACACCTACGGGCAGCTCGTCGCCGCGCGCGGGACGGATCCGCACCGCGCCGACGCGCTTGAACTGCAGTTCAGGACGCTGACGCTGTTGATGGCCTCCGAGCCGGCCCAGGACTGGAGCGAGGTCGAGCCGAAGGTGATCGCGGCAGCCTTCCTCCGCTACGATCGCGAGCACGGGCTCGTGTCGCTGTCCCACTCCCATCTCGCGACGCTCTTGGATGTCGCCATCGAGGCCGATCATCGACGGCTTAACAGCGATTCACTGCCGAACTGATCGGCCCACGCCGTTGCATGTTGGCCGCCGCCGTACGCGACGGCCGCTTCCATTTGCGGCCAGGCGCATGGCCCTGTCCGCATCATCACCTACCACCTCAATCCACGCGGATTCAGCCCACCTGCCGGCACTCACGTCAGGGCGGGCGAAGTCGCGCCCAGGCTCTCCTGCAAGTTGGCACCCATGACACCCACATTCTCCATGTCCGCCGTTGGCGACGCTCGACCAGACACCCGTGCAAGCATGCCCGAGGATCCAGCGCCCGTACCGGCCATACCAGCCACCCTCCATGCGGCGGCCCGCGTCGCATGGTCGGTCCGGCAAGAGGACGATCCGTTCGAAGCCGCCATCCCTGCAACGCTGCCCGACGCCGTCGAGGAGGACCGCATCGCGGAACGCACCATCCCAGGCACGATGGCGATCGAACGCATGGCCATCCACCGCGCGATCCAGGCGACCGGCTTCGACGGCAACTTCGATACCCTGTCGAGCAACGAGGAGCAGCGCGTCAGGCTCCTGCTCCACTATCGCGACCGCGTGCGGCTCCACAAACCACACCTGATCGCCTCTGAAATAACAGCCGGTCGGCTCGACACCTTGGCGCAGGCGCAGCCCAACTTCGCGGGCGTCACCGCATTGGTCCACGATGCCGCACAGCTATCGCTTGCGACCCAGACGCCGATGCGCGTCACGCCGCTGCTCCTGCTCGGGCCGCCAGGGGTCGGCAAGACGCGCTTCGCGAGGGCGCTCGCCCAAGCGTTGGACACGACGCTCGACACCATCGACGGTGCCACCATTCCGGACATGGGCTCGATCGTCGGCTACCCACCCGTATGGCGCGCGGCCGGACCCGGGTATGCCGCGAAGGCGCTGGTCCAGGCGACCTCGAGCGCACCTTTGATCCTGTGCGACGAGATCGAGAAGGTCGTCGACCACGACCGCAACCCGCACCCGGCCAACAAGCTCCTCGGGCTGCTCGAGCGGCACACCGCGCGCGTCTACCAGGACGAGTTCATCCGCGTGCCGATGAACGCGGCGCATGCGATCTGGATCTTCACCGCGAACAGCACGACAGGATTGTCCGCGCCCTTTCTCGACCGCGTCGTGACGGTCGCCATCCCGCGCCTGTCCCGTGCAGCGCGCGACGCCGTTCTCGAAGCCATGCTGGCCGAGGTCGCGGGGGAAATCGGACTGCCGGTGACGATAGAGAACCGGACCGCGCTCCATGCGACGCGGCCGCTCGGCCTTCGTCGGGCGCGGCTCGCCATCGAACTCGCCGTCGCCCATGCGGTCGCGGATGGCCGGCGGGTGCTCAGCCGCGACGACCTCGTTGCCGCCGCTCTCCGGCTTCGCGCGCGTGCCACGTCGCCCCGCATGCCCGCACAGAAGCCGACGTTGCGCGGCCCTGTCGGCTTCATCGACCTGCGCCGACCGCGATTTGTGTCGCGGCAGGATGTCCCCGACGCGAGTGGCTTCTGACAAAGGCTGAGGAGCAATGCCGGCCACGACGCGCCGGGCCGGTCCAGAGGCGAGTCGACGTACGATCAGAAGCCGGCGCGGCCGTGGTGAAGGCGATCAACAGAACACGGGTGGAAGTGCGGGCGACAGGTGCGCCAGCCCCAAGCCGAAACGAACCAAAGATGAAGGAAGAGACATATCATGAACATACTTACTGCAGCCCTCAATCCAGCCGTATCGTCCGCCCTGGCGTCGTGGCTTCAGCTGACGCAAGAGGATCGCTCCATGTTGCGTAACGCCATAGAGGCGCTCAGCACCCTGGACCCCTCGCCCCGACGGTCCGCGATGTCGGCGCCTTGCGAACCGCCTGTTTCAGCGGGACTGCGGCCGATCACCATCGACGACGTTCCGGAGGTCGATGCCGAGCTGTTTCGCTCGGCAGCCTACCGGGCCCTCGGCCGCGGACCGAGCATGTGCTTCTACCTCGGCGGGTGCCGCGGGCTGTTCGAGTGCGCCCAGGTCGTTGGGTTCGGCATCTACAAGGCCGGGTTCAGCCGCGGCACGGCCGCCCAAACGCGCTTCGCCCACCTGCGCCAGAGCCGCTACGCGTCGCACCGGCAGGATCAGGACGTCATGATGGCCGAGCCCGGCTTCGACAACTGGGAAGGCACGATCGTGCCCGCCGGTGTTCGCCCGATCGACAGCCCGGTGCGCACGCTTCGGGCGGCGCTTTCGATCGACCTGCCCGGGGGTGTCGACCCTTCCGCGCTCGATCGCGCACTGATGCAGGCTCTCGCGCCGCGGAGCCTCGCCGGTTTCGCCGCAAGTGCCGAGGGCCTCGCACATTGCCGGTCGTGCGGCATCGACCCGCAACGGCTCCTGCGCTTCACGGTGCATGAGACGAAGCGCGGCCGCACCCACAAGGCTGCGCGCGAGCTGTTTCGCCTCGCGCCGCGGCAGGAGGCCGAGACGCTCGCACGGCTCGTGGAGGTGCTGGTGATCCGCGCCGCGGCGCCGCTCATGAACCGCTGACGCCATTCCCAACATCCCGACACTATCCACCGGATCGACAGGTCATGTCCTCATCCATCATCACCAATCGCACCGACCCACACCCGTTGGCCGCAACACCCGATCGGTCCACCGGACTTGATGCCCCTTTCCTGCCGCTTCGCGCCTTCCTCGACCTGGCGGGCCAACTGCTTCGCGGCCTTCCCGAGACCGTGTGGCTCGAGGCCACCATCGTGGCCAGCAAGGCCGGACGGAGCGGCCACACCCTTGAGCTCGTCGAAGCGGGGGCGCCCGTCGGCCAGGGTGGAGCGCTGCGCGTCTTCCTGGCCGGCGCCGTGCTGGACCGCATCTCGAGCAGCATCGGCGGTCCGGTCGAGGCGGGCCTCCTGGTCGGCATGACAACCGTTCTCAAAGTGTCGCCGCAGTGGTCGAGCCGCTACCACCTCGGGGCGCGCGTCCTCGATCTTGGGCGCGACACGACCCAGAGCCTGGCCCAGAAGCGGCTCGAGCAGTTGCGGCAGGCGCTCCGCCGCGAGGGCCTCTATGACCGGCAACGGCGCCTGCCGATGCCGCGCGATGTCACCCGCGTCGCCATCGTTCACCCGGCAGGGGCCGCGGGCTATGCCGACATCGCCGCGACCCTGGCCCGCTGGGAAGGCGCCGGCCTGCTCGTGATCCGCAGCCACGCGGTGCCGTTCGAAGGGGCATCGGCCCCGCAGGCGCTCGCCACCGCGCTACGCGCCGCGGTCGAGCCGCTGGCCGGGAGCAGGCCCGACCTCGTCCTCATGGTGCGCGGCGGGGGTAGTCGCGCCGGTCTGGCGGTCCTCGATCACGAGACCATCGTGCGCGCCGTCGCCCTTTGCCCGGTGCCGATCGCCTGCGGTCTCGGCCACGCCATCGACAACGACCTCCTGCTCTGCGAGATCGCTTGGCGGAACCTCGACACACCATCGAAAGCCCTGGCATGCGTGGCCGAGCTCATGCGCGCGCCGGCGCGGCAGGTTCGAGGCGCCCTGGAGGCGATCACGAGCCTCGCTGGGCAGCGGCTCCAGGCCGAAGAAATCCGGCTGCAGGCGTACCGGTCGGGGCTGACGGCGCAGGGCGGCCGCTGCCTCACCGGGGCCGAGGCCGATGTCGACCGCGTCTTCGCCGAGGTCCGCATCGCGATCGGTGCCGCCGGGGCGCGCTGCCGGCAGGCGATGAGCGACCTGCGGCACATGATGGCCGCGCTGCACGCGACGGTTCCGCTGCGCATCGACGCCGCCGCACGCGCGAGCCGGGACCTGCGGGTCCAGGTGTCGTCGGGGATGCGAATGCGCCTGAGCGCGATTGACCCGGGCGAGCCGGCATGGCGCAGCGTCGTCCAGGCCGCCGGGACGCAGTTGCACCTGCAAGCAGCGGGCCTGCGCCCCCTCCGCGACGCGGTCGGCACGGCTGCAACCACAAGCCTCGATCGATCGGCCGCGGCGCTCGTGGCAGCCGAGGCGATCGTCGCGGCCGCAAGTCCCGAGACGGTTCTGGCGCGGGGCTTCGCCCTGGTGCGCGGCCCGGACGGGCGCGTGATCCGCACGGTCGCGGCTGCGCACGAGGCGCATGGCCTCACCCTTCACCTTCATGACGGCGATGTGGCTGCCGTCGTGGAGGCCTGACCCGTGCCACGCTTTCAGAAAGGACCAACCACCATGCCGACCAACACACCCGCGGGGACCGCGCTTCCCGCGACCGCGACCTTCGCCGAGGCTTACGCACGGCTCTCCGCCATTGCGACCAAGCTCAAAGGGCCGGGCAGCGCGACGTCGATCGACAGCCTGGTCCAGGACGTACGCGACGCAAAGGAGGCTTATGCGCTATGCAAGGCGCGATTGCAGGTCATCCGGACCGAAGTCGAGGGTCTCGAGCACGCCGAACCCGAGGATCTCTGACGGGCTCGTGCCTCTCGGACCATCGGAGACACCTCAAGCTTCGCTGATCCGAGCCTTGCCTGCCGCGCGGCGAGTGCTGCTCGGCAGCGTCTGGAACAATGGAGCCGGCACCGAAGACCACGTTGCCGGTCTTTGGTCGACCCTTGAAATTACGCCTCGTTCCAACCCAGCTTGGTGAGGTCGAGCCCTGGGAAGCTGATCCTCTCTACGTCGCTCAACAGGATCTCGAGCGAGAAGGCACCTTCCCCATCGTCGCCATAGCCCAACGTCGTGTCGGAGCTGCGATGCCCCACCGACGCCTTGATACGCTCCTCAGGCACCTCGGCGGCCCGTAGCTTGGCGATGAAGAGATGCCGGAAGCTGTGGAACGTCTTGTCCGGCTCCTTCGTGACATGTTCGTCCGTGTGCCGGCCCCACCATTTGCTGAACTCCTTGGTGCAGCGATTACGGTAGACTGGCAGCTCGTGAAACAGACGGGTCGCTCCGCGTCGCCGCCGGCCGGCGACGAAGTTCATGAACCCGAGTTGCAGCAGCGTAGGGTGCAGCGGGACGCGGCGACGGGCGGCGTTCGTCTTCACCGACTTCGTGGCGGCACCCTCGGGCTTGGCCGCGTCGTCGTCATCGTCCGTGACGTCGGTGATGTGCAGGTAGGGGATGCGATCCGCGACCTTGACGTCGGCCAGCTCCAGCTGTCCAAGCTCCTCGAGCCGCGCGCCCGCGAACATCGCCAGCAGCGGCAGCCAGAACGCCGCGGCGCCACACCCGGCCTTGGGCACGACAGCCGGCTGCTTGTAGATGGAGGTCGCGTAAATCTTCTTCAGGTTGGTCAAGCTGTACGGCTTGCGCTTCATGACCTCGTCGACGCTTTCGTCGAGGTCCATGCCCTTACACGGATTGGCGGAGACCAGGCCCAGGCGCTCAGCCTGGGTCAGGCAGGCGCTAAGGGAGCCGAGACCCTTCGCATTGATGGTGCGGCGCTTGAGGCGGCGCTTGCCGCGGTTGTCCGGCAGCTCGCTCCATTCGGCACGGGCCATTAGGCTTCCGCGACGCAGGGCATGCGGAACGTTGCGAGCACAGCGGTCGAGAAGCTTGAGGTATTGGTCGATCATCGGTCGCGTGATGTCCGCCACCGGCAAATCGCCGAAGAGCGACACGAAGTAGCCGACGTAGAGAGCATTGTCGTCCCGCGGCTTCTGTTCGGGGCGCTTGTCCAGAATCCAGGCTTCCCGCATGGCCGAGAGGGTTTGCGACGGCTGCGCGGGGAGTGCCGCAGGCCGCGGCATCATGGTTGGCGGCCGGGATGGCGTGTCGATCCCGGCCCCGGCATCGCGTCGCTTGATGATCTCGTGCGTCGAAACCTGGGTACGAAGGAGCGACAAGGCCAGAGCGCGGCGATCGGCATGGCCTTCGGGCAACGCCAACCCGTTCTCGGCGAGGCGACAATCGATCTCGCTCGGCATCGTCGTCGCTTTTGCTTCCGCCTCGTGCATAGCGCGCATCTGGGCCGTCGTAAAATGCGTAATCCGTCCCGACCGGAGGCCTTCGATGTCGAACAGGCTAGCGTCGAGCTCTGACACCAGGATGCTGCGGTCGACCCATCCTGGCTCGCGTTCCCGCAAGGCTGCCCGCGCCTGCTGATGCTCGATGTCCTCGGCTTTGCGCCGGGCGCCTTCGATGAGCTTCCTGTCTGCAGCCTCGACGGTGCTCTGTCGCAACAGCTTGAGCACGACGCCCGCGAGCGGCGACGTGAAGGTGGGATCGATCCAGCCCTGATCATGGGCGTTGAGCCGATCGTGCTTCAACTGACCCGCGATGGTGGCGCTCACCCCCGGCGCGAGACCTTCCACCGGCCGAACGGCTTTTTTCCGCACAGCCTCGGTATTGGCCGCGATCTGTGCGAGTTGGAGCAGCGCTTCGACCTGCGTATGGACGTGCAGCCAGCGCACGCGTGCGGTCTTTTCATCCCCAGTCGACAGGGAGATCTTGATCACCGAGCGACAAGGCTCGAGCCGTGCGATCCGCGCCGTCCAATCGAGCGAGACGTCTCCCGAAACATGGAGAGCCAAACTTGGGTTCAGATCGCGCTGGTAGGCATATTTGCCCGTATCTTTCCTGAGCACCAGGAACGGAAAGCCGGACGGCGACATGGGCACTCTCTCGCGCAAGGTTCCTACCGGAAATCCTACCGGTTTTCCGCCCGAATCGAGCAAGCCCGGGAGGAGCATGCGAGGAGAGTAGGGAAAACAGCGCCTTAGCGCAAAAATGGAGCGGGCGAAGGGAATCGAACCCTCGTATTCAGCTTGGAAGGCTGCTGCTCTACCATTGAGCTACACCCGCGCTGTATTCCCATAGCCCATCGTGACTGGAAAGGCGATGGTTTTTGCGAGGTCGCGGAGGCTGAACAGGTTGCTCTTGGACGTGGAAGCCGTGGTTCCCCGGCCTTCGCTTATGGCCGAGACGCCTCGTTACGGAGGCTGCCCGGGCATGGCCCGAGGACTCTCCGGTCTCACATCGTTTTTCTGCAGCGGGGTCACCGAGGAAGAGGGCAGCCCTCGCCAGCGCGCATTCGACGCATCATTTGGTGCTGGCATTGTGCCGATTGACCGATAGGTCTCCCTCCCAGTCCTGGACCGAAGGCCTTCGAATTATATCGGAGCCGGCGGGCCGGGGAACCGATGGATACCATGACGCGCTTCGACCTTTCCCGAGTTACGACGCCCTTCATCGAATTGAATGACCTGAAGCGCATCACGTCGGCCGGCCGGCCGAGCTCGATCGCGACGCGGTTGTTTGCCGACGCCTGGGCGGCGCTTGTCGGCGGGGTGGCGCTCGATGCCGTAGCCGGCAGCATTGTCGGGCGCGGCCTTGCGGCAGCGCGGCTCGGCGACCTGGATGCGACCGTCCTGCTGGTGGCTGGGGTGCCGCGGCCTGCCGTGCGCAGCATTCTGATCGAGGCCGCCGAGGCGGTCGCCGGTGACCTGCTGGTCCCCCTGCGGTCCATGGTCGAGCAGGGCTTCGACCGGGACGACCGCGAAAGCCCCGCTGGCCCGGCCTTTGTGGCCGCGCTGGCGATGCAGCCTCGGGCGGGCATCACCTGTCCGGGCAAGCCGCGCATCATGCTCGAGCCGCCCGAGAACCATGCCGAACATTGTTTGATGGTGGCGCTCTACGGCGTGCTGCTGTCGCCGTTGTATGGAGCCGATCCCGGTCGCGTCTTCCTCGCCGGTCTGGCGCACCACTTCCACAATGCTGGCATGCCGGATTCCGGCTTCACGGGTGAGGTCTTGCTTGGACCCTATCTGAAGACCCTGATGGACCACCATACGGCCGCCTGCCTGGCACAATTGTCGCCCGCGTTGCGGCACACCGTCGAGCAGGCGCGCGCCGTCCTGCCCGACACCACCACCCCCGAGGGCCAGGCCTTCCACGCGGCCGATGTGCTCGACCGCGTACTGCAACTGAACCAATACATGCGGGCTTCGGCCCTCACGCCCGAACGTATGCTCGGCGAGATGGAACTCGTTCACGCCGGGCCGGTGAAGGGGTTCCAGGACGAGGTGCTGCGCCAGGCAGGCCTCCTGTGATCGCTCCGTTGCGATCCCCCGTCACGGGGGCGTTCCTCGAGCCTGACGGCCCGGCCCTGC
Source organism: Lichenihabitans sp. Uapishka_5 (assembly GCF_033947565.1). Taxonomy (NCBI): domain Bacteria; kingdom Pseudomonadati; phylum Pseudomonadota; class Alphaproteobacteria; order Hyphomicrobiales; family Lichenihabitantaceae; genus Lichenihabitans; species Lichenihabitans sp. Uapishka_5. The sequence continues at coordinate 206,056 of NZ_JARPVX010000001.1, read as the reverse complement.
TTCGCGACCAGGATGGCCGGTTCTGGCCGGTGGTCGACGGCATCCCTTATCTGCGGGTCGGACGCGAGGCCCTGGTGGATGCCGCCGTCGCATGCCTCCGAGACAATGATCGCGACGGCGCGTTGATTATTCTGCTGGCCGACCAGGACGATTGGTGGACCGGCGCCAAGCCGGAAGAGCGTGCCCTGCGCCATCTCCTGGCGGAACGGGACCGCTTGTCGCTGCGGGACGCGATGGATCTGCTCGGCTTCGACCGCGTCGGGCATTATTTCGCGCATCGTTGGAGCGATCCTACCTTCCTGGCCGGGCTTGCCTTGCTCGAAGCGCATTGGCGGCCCGCCGGTGCGGCCTTCGAACTCGCCTGCGGCATTGGCCATTATGGCCGCGAACTGCTGCGCCGCGGCGTCGCCTTCACGGGCGGCGATGTGGTGTTCAGCAAGCTCTGGCTGGCGCGTCATTGGGTGTTGCCGCCCGCGGCCACCCTCGTCTGCTTCGATGCGGCCGCCCCCTGGCCTGTCGCCGACGGACGGTTCGACCTCGTGTTCTGTCACGATGCCTTTTACTTCCTCGAGCCGAAGCCGGCCATCCTGGCCGCCCTGCGGCGGCTCAGGTCACCAACCGGACGGCTCGCCTTGAGCCACATCCATAATAGCGGGGCCGACAACCTGTCGGCGGGCCGTGCCGTGTCGGTCGACGACATGGGCCGTTTCTTCCCCGACGCCACGATCTACGACGATGCCGAGCTGACGCAGGCGCTGGTCGAGGCACGGCCGCCTCGCTCGCAGGCATTGCCGGACCTCAGCCGTGTCGAGGCCTTTTCGCTCGAGGATGGCGTTATGGCCGCCGATCCAGTGGCGTCCGGTTGGGATGCGCCGCTGCCGGCTGCGGCGCTGCGGCTCAATCCGCTGTACCAAGGAGAGGGCGAGGCGCTGGCGGTGGCATGGCCTTCGCCGCGCTACGAGGCCGAATATGCGGGCCGCTCGACCTTTCCGCTGCATTTGTCGCGTGCCGAGGGCGATCGCCTGCTCCAGGCCAGGGATGCAACGGCAGTGCGCACCCGGACCCTGGTCGACCTGCCGGAGCGCTGGTGATGGCACGGCCGATCGGTTGGGGCATTGCCGGCTTCGGGTGGGTGGCGGCCGACTATATGGCGCCGGCGATCGCGGCGGCGGGAGATCGTCTGGTGGCGGTGGCGGACCCTTCGCCTCGCGCGCAGGCGGCCGCTAAGGCGCGCGGTGTTCCATCCTACGCCAGTGTCGCCGAATTGGCGGCGGATGCGGCAGTCGAGGCCATCTATGTGGCGACGCCAAACCATCTGCACCGCGTGGCGGTCGAGGCCGCGGCGGCGGCCGGCAAGGCGGTGTTGTGCGAAAAGCCGATTGCCGCGACCCTGGCCGATGCGGAAGCCGCGGTCGCGGCCTGCCGGAAGGCCGGCGTGCTTTATGGCACCGCCTTCGATCAGCGCCACCATCCGGCCCACAAGGCCTTGCGCCAGGCGGTCGCCGATGGCGCCATCGGCTCCGTCACGGCGGTTCGCATCCTTTACGCCTGCTGGCTCGGGCCGGACTGGAGTTCCGGCCACGATGGGGGCCACAACTGGCGCGCCGATGCCGGGCAGGCCGGAGGCGGCGCCTTGATGGACCTGGCCCCGCATGGGCTCGATCTCGTCGAGTTCCTGCTGGGCGAGCCGGTCGCCCAGGTCGCCGCCATGCTGCAGCGACGCATCCACGCCTATCCGGTCGACGATGGCGCCATGTTGATCGGCGGCACCCGCTTAGGCGTGCTGGTCAACCTGCATGTCGCTTATAATTGTCCCGATGCCCTGCCACGCCGACGGCTCGAAGTGGCCGGCAGCGCCGGGCTGCTGGTGGCCGAGAACACCATGGGCCAGGACGCTGGCGGGTCGCTGACACGCATCGACGGTGCCACGGGCCGGCACGACGCGATGGTTGTCGCCGATGCGGATGCGTCACCGTTCCTCGGTCAGGTCCAGGCATTCGGCGATGCGCTCCGATCGGGACGATGGGACGCATTCTCGGGAGCGCGGGATCTGGACACCATGCGGCTTCTTGCCCAAGCTTATCGCAACGAGGTGAAGATTTGACCGGTTTGCCCGAAAACCTGCCGGAGGCCGCCAAAGCCTATATCGCGGGTTTGCCGAAAGGCCGGCTCGTCGGCTTTCCGATGACGCCGATCGACCGTACCGGTGTACCGGCCTGGAAGGTGGCGTTATTCCTCGACGATGGCGGCCGGCTTCCCGGCAACATGCCGTCGGGCTATGGTTACGGCACCACGGACGGCGAGGCCATCATCGGCGCCCTGGCCGAGATCGCGGAGGCGATCTGTCCGACACTGCGGCTCATGGAAACGCCGCATCGGCTCGGCAGCTACGCATCGCTCGTGACGGAGGTCGGGCGCGATCGCATCGTCGATCCGCTGACCCTGTGTCTGCCGGCCGGCAGCCCCGTCGATGCCGACACGCCGCTCGCCTGGACCGAGGCCGTGCGGGCCCGCAATGGGGAGCGCGTTCTGGTGCCGCTCGATGTGGCGGCCACCGACTGGTTCGAGTTGCCGGATGGCTATCAACCCTTCACGACATTGATCACCAACGGTCTCGGCGCCGGGCCGGACCTCGACTGGGCGGTCGGGCATGGCCTGCTCGAATGTCTACAGCGCGACGGCAATGGTCTGCTGTTCCGCGCCCTCGACCAGGGCATCGTGCTCGACCTCGACGACAGCCTCGACGCGGATACCCGCGCCCTGGTGCGCCATGTCGAAGGCTGCGGCATCGAATTGCTGCCGAAGTTCGCCACCGACGAGTTCGGCCTGGCCAACCTTTACGTGGTCGGCTTCGACCGGGAAGGGCAGGGGCCGCGCGTGCCCATCATGTTGTCGGCCTGCGGCGAAGCCTGCGATCCCGACCGTAACCGGGCGCTGCGCAAGGCGATCCTCGAATTCTGTTCGGCCCGGGTGCGCAAGACCTATGGACACGGCCCGCTCAGCGAGGCGCTCGGCGTGGCGCCACCCGGCTATGTGCGCGACTTCGTCGGACGCGCCCTGCCGAGCCTCGAACAGGAAGAAAGCCGCGCGCTTCGGTCGATGATGGCGTGGGCGCAAGACGGCGCGATGATCCGGACCGCGCTGGCCGACACGGTGTTTTCGGTCAAGGGCCACAAGGCGTTTTCGGATCTGCCGGCCGTGACGCTCAACGACACGCGCGAACGGGGCGCCTTTGCCCGCCGCAGGCTCGAGGCGGCGGGCTTCGATGTGCTCTACATCGACGGGTCGCCCGCCGGTGGCGAGTTCGCGGTCGCCAAGGTGATCGTGCCGGGCCTCGAGGTCGAGACCATGAGTTACGGCCGGATTGGCGAACGCAACACCCGGAAGCTGCTGGAGCGCGACAGCGCGCTGATCCGCTTCGGCGAGGCTTCCGACACGCGGCGCCCGGTGCGCATCACGGCAGCGGCGGCCGAGCGGCTGTCTCCGCTTACCGGCGGGCGCCAGCCCTTGTTCGACACCGCCGAGGCCGAGCGCGTCGTCGGCCCGCTCTACCCTCTCTACCGCGAGCCGGAAGCTCACCACGTCGCCCTGCGTCTCGGGCAGATCGTACCGGAGGAAACACCATGAACTTGCGCTATGCCTACAACACCAACGGCACGGCTTGGCACCGGCTCGACGACGCCCTCGTTCTGATGCACGAAGGTGGCTACGACGGCGTCGCGCTGACGCTCGACCACAACCATTTCGATCCGTTGTCCCCCGACTGGGAGCGCAACGCCAAGCTGCTGCGCAAGCGCGTCGATGACCTCGGCCTCGGCGTGGTCATCGAAACGGGCGCGCATTTCCTGCTCGACCATCGGCAGAAGCATGAGCCGACCTTTGTGTCGGCCGCCAAGGACGGTCGCGCCCGCCGCCTCGAGTTCCTCAAGCGCGCCGCCGACATCGGGGCGATCCTCGGAGCCGAGGTGCTGTCCTTCTGGGCTGGGCGCCTGAAGCCGGGCGTCGATGAGCGGGACGCCACCGATTGGCTCTACGAGGGCACGGCCGCGATCGTCGAATACGCCAAGCGTCAGGGCCTCGTGCCGGCGCTCGAGCCCGAGCCCGAAATGTTCGTGTCAACCGTCGACGATTTCGCCAAGCTGGTGCGCGTCGTCCCCGACGTGAAGCTGGCGCTCGACCTCGGCCATGTGCTGGTCACCGGCGAACGGGAGCCCCATGCGGCGATCCGCGAATTCGGACGCTTCATCGCCGACGTGCACCTCGAGGACATGAAGCGCGGCGACCATGTGCATCTCGCCTTCGGGGATGGCGACATGGATGTGCCGGAAGCCCTGCGGGCGCTGCGCGACATCGATTTCCAAGGACTCGTCTGCGTGGAGCTGTCGCGTGACAGCTATCGGGCCGACACCATGATCCCGGAGGCCCGCCAGGCCATCGCGGCTTATGAGCGCGAGCTCGTCGCGTGAGGGTTTGCTTCGTCAGTCGGCGCTTCTTCCCGGCCATCTCGGGAATGAGCGTTTATGCCGTGAATTTGCTACGCGAGCTTGTGCGGGCCGGGCACGACGTGACGATGATCAGCCAATATCGCGGCGATGCGTTCGGCACCCGCGTTTATGGGGGTGGCCCGCCGCCGGCGGTGCCGGGCGTCACTGTGATCGGCCTCGAACAGCTCGGCGAACAGACCGATGGCGACTTTGAGCGCGACATCGACACCATGGTCGAAACCATCAAGGCTGCGCATGGGCGTCACCCCTTCGACGTGCTGCATGCGCAATATGGCTATCCGACCGGCTGGGCCACCCTGTTGGCGGGACGCGCGTTGGGGCTGCCGGTGGTGGTGTCGATCCAGGGGGGTGACGGCCACTGGGTCGGATCCTGTTGCGAAACCCACCGGCTTGCCATGCAGCGGGTGCTCGACGGGGCCGACGCCCTGTTGATCGGCGGCGAAAGCTTCGTCACCGAGGTGAGCGAACGCCTCGGCACAGCCCGCGACCGCTTCACCATCGTGCCGGGCGCCGTCGACACCGAACGGTTCCGTCCGATCGACCCCGCAAAGGTCGGCGAAGCGCCCTGGCCGGTGCGGCTGCTCTACCACGGCCGCGTCGACCGTCGCAAAGGCGCGCTCGACTTCATCGATGCGCTCGACATGCTGCGCGCCCGCGGCGTGCCGTTCGAGGGCATCATTTCGGGTATCGGGCCGGACCTCGACGCCTGCAAGGCCAGGGCCGCTGCGCTGAGCTTCGACGCCCGCAAGCTGCGCTTCACCGATTATGCCGACTACGAGACCGTGCCCGACATCTACCGCCGCGCCGATATCTTCGTGTCGCCGACCTATGGCGAAGGCTTTTCCAACACCATCCTCGAGGCGATGGCGACCGGCCTCGCCAACATGTCCTGCTTCGCCGTGGGCGTGAACGATTGTTTGCGCAACGGGGAGAACGGCCTGTTGTTCGAACCCGGCGACATCGTCGGCCAGGCGGACGGATTGCAGCGGTTGATCGAGGATGCCGCCCTGCGGCGGCGCATCGCCCAGGCGGGATACGACGAGTGCCGGCGCGTGTATTCCTGGGACGCAGTCGGACGGCAGATCATGGACGTTTACGCCCGCGTGCTGAAGTCGGAGCCGGGTCCGCAGGTCGATCCCCATCTGCCGATGACGTCCTGCCGCTTCCGCGCCGAGCCGCATCTGCTGTGAGCCGCACCGCCCTCGCGTTGTCGCCCCATCTCGACGATGCCGTCTTCTCCTGCGGCGGCACGCTGAACCGGCTCGCGCGTGCGGGGTGGCGGGTCGTGGTGGCGACCTTGTTCACGCGGTCGGTTCTGAACCCGACCGGCTTCGCGCTGGCCTGCCAGCTCGACAAGGGATTGACACCCGAGGTCGACTATATGGCGTTGCGGCGGGCCGAGGATGATGCGGCGCTGCAGCGGCTTGGCTGCGAGCCCGACCACGGTGACTTGGTGGAGGCTCCGCATCGCGGCTACGATTCCGCCAGGGCGCTGTTCGCCGGACCGCTACCGGCCGACACCATTGTCGAGGCGCTGGGCCGCACCGTCTCGGATCTTCGGGCCAGGGTCCGGCCGGATCTGCTGCTGGCGCCGCAGGCCATCGGCGGTCATGTCGATCACATTCAGCTGGTGCGTGCACTTGGCGAGCCTGAAGGCCCCGTGCTGTGGTGGCGCGATTTTCCCTATCTCGTCCGCAGCGCCACGCCGCCCGAGCCCTTCGGCGCCGTTATGGCGGCCAAGCCAGAATGGGCGGTGACGCTGGACGCTCTGGCAATCGCGCAGAAAGAGGCCGCTTGTTTGGCCTATGCGAGCCAGCTCGGATACCAGTTCGGCGGCCCTGACGGCCTGCGGGAGCGCTTGGCGGCGACCGGCGGCATCGAGCATTTTCGGCAGGACGGACAGGTCGATGTGGCGTTGGAGCCCACCATCCGGAGCGCGTCGGTGCGATGACGGGTTCCACGCCCATGGTGGTGCTGGCGGGCGGCACGGGCGACCTCGGCGCGCGGGTCGCCAAGGCCCTGGTGCGCCGCAAGGTCGAGGTGCGGGCCTTGCTGCGACCCGGTCGAGATCCGGGACCGCTGAAGGCTCTCGGTGTGACGCCGATCGTGGCGGCGCTCGAGGCACGATCGGCTTTGATCGAGGCATGCCGCGGCGCGGTGTGCGTCGCCTCGACGTTGAACGGCCTCGGTGATGTGATCGTCGACGCGCAGGGCCGTCTGCTCGAGGCTGCGGTCGCGGCCGGCGTGCCCCGCTTCATCCCTTCGGATTTCTCCCTCGATTATACGCGGGTTCCGGTGGGATCGAACCGCAACTTCGACCTACGCCGCGCTTTCCGGTCGAAGCTCGATGCGGCGCCGATCCGCGCCACGTCGGTGTTCAACGGCGCCTTTGCCGATATGTTGGCCGGGGAGATGCCGCTGATCGTCCGGCCGATCCGCCGCGTGCTTTATTGGGAGGATGCCGACCATGGTTTTCCGCTCACGACCAAAGACGACACTGCGGCCGTAACGGCTGCCGCGGCGCTGGATTCCGAGGCGCCACGCGACCTGCATGTGGCGGGCAGCGTCGCGAGCGCCCGCATCCTGGCGGAGACCCTGTCGCGGATCAGCGGCCAGCCCTATCGGCCGTTGCGGTTTGGCTCGCTGCAATCGCTGCGGCGTTGGATCGGCATCACGCGGCGGATCGCGCCGCAGGCCAACAGCGTGTTCCCGGCCTGGCAGGCCATGCAATATCTCGACACCATGTTCAGCGGCCAAACCCCCGCCGCGGGCGGCGACAACAACCGCTATCCCGATGTTGCCTTGACGCCGATCGACACCGTGCTGCGCGCCTGGCTGAGTTGAGCTGAGCCGCCGCAGCGCCGTCAGAGCGTCTCGAGCGGCACCGGATAGGCATGCGGCCGGGTGGCCATCATGGTGTCGATCAAGGTCAATGCTTCCCGCCGTCCACTATTGGCGGCCTGTTCGAAGGGCGTCCAGGTCTGGGTGAAGTCGAGCGCCGCAAAGACATCGCGATAGCGGCGGAGCTCGGCGGGGGTCAGCGGGATGCCGCGTACAAAGGCCTTGTGGGCCGAGATCGTGGTGGCTCGGCGCGCGTCGGCCGGATCGAGCTCGAATTTCAGGCAATCGCCGCAGAACAGGATGTGTCGCCCGCGATCGTACAACACCGTATGGCCGTCGAAATGCCCGGCCGTCAGGTGCAGGCTGAGGCCGGGCAGGGGTTCCAGCACGTCGTCGAACGGCCAGCTGACGCAGAGCGCCCCCGACCAGGACAGGTCGCCGGGGTGCAGCGCCAGCTCGGGATCGAAGCGATCCTGCAGTTGCCAGATGGCACCATAGGAATGCGGATGCGAGGCGGCCAGCACCTGCACGCCGCCGAGCGTCGCGATTAAAGCCAACGCGTCCTCGCTGTAGACGCCGCACCCCTCGAAGGCGAGGTTTCCGGCCGCCGTCTGGATCAGGTAGCCCGAGGAGCCGATGCCATCGATGGGATCGTTGAAGAAGCGCCACACGCCGGGTTCCACCTCGGCCCAATGGCACGGATAGCGGTCCCGGGCTTCCTCCACGGTGTGGAAGTGCCAGCCGCGCTGCGGCATCACGTGACGCGAATCGATGCAGAGCGGGCAGGAGTCGGGCCGGGTGAAGTGCCGCTGCCAGAAGCCGCAATTCTCGCAAAAGAAGGCCGGCAGGTCGAGCGCGTCCTTGAACGGCAGGTATCCGGGACTCATGGTGATGTCGCCTTAAGCTCAGGGTGCGTCGTCGGCGCCGGCTTGGCGCCATTCGGGGTAAAGCGTGTTGGCGATCGTCAGAACACGGTCGGCCTCGGCTTCGGATAGCACGCCCCGCCAACGGTCGCGCGGCGGCATGGCCTGGGCCGCGAAGACATCCGGGTGCACGGTCGCGGACGGGCGGGAGAAATCGACTGTCCGCCTCGGCACGAGCCCGAGCCGGCCGCATAGGCCCGCCAAGGTCGCGGCCGGGTCGGACGCAAAGTCCTCGTAGCGGATGACCGCCCCCCAGGACTGTGCGGCCAGGGCGGCGGCTGCGATGCGCTCCGTCACGGCCCAAAAGGTCACGATTCGGGACAGGGCGTCGGTGTCGAACCGAAGGGCCGCCTCGTGCTGCTCCGCAGGCAAAGCGGTCCCGAGCCGCGGCAACACCACCGCCAGCGGCGCCCGGGCGAAGCTCCAATGCCAATCGGCCGTCATCAGGCTGGACACGACCGCACCTGGATGGCGCCGGATATGCACCACGGGCGTGCGGCATCGCTCACGGTAGCCACCGAGGTTGGCTTGCAGCCGCACGTCCTTCAACACGACCACAGGGCGCATCGACTCGGCCACGTCGCGCCGGCAACTCATCAGGTAGCTGGTGGCGATGCGGCCCGTCGCGGTGCGGTCGAGATAGGTCCAGAAGGCATCCCCTTGCGGCACGGGACCGGGAATCGTGGCCTGCCGGACGTCTTCGCTGTCGTTGGGATGGATGGCGAGCATCGCGCCGCGACGGCGCGGCTCCATCGGCGACAACGGCTCGAACACCGTCTTGGCCTGCAGCGCCTCGGCCAGGCTTTCCTGCAACCACGTGGTGCCGCTGCGCCAGAACCCGCTGACCAGCACGACGGGGCGCGCCACACCAAGGCCGCCGAGACTCCGATCGATGCCGCAGGCAGCGGCATTCTCCAGGGCTGTTCTGACACGCCCATGCCGCAGCCCGTCGCGCGTCCCGTAGATGAGACGGCTCGTCGCCTTGCGGCTTGCCGGTCGGCTCGCATCCTCTGCCATGAGGCCGTTCTGCCATCGGGCGGCATCGCTCCGCCATGCGTTTGGGTCAGCATGCGAACACCTGTCGCACGGGGGCTTTGGCTCGGGGCTTGGTACAACGGTCCATGACCCCCATCGGTTCGACTCTCGACACCCGTCCAGCGCCGCTTTCCTTGCCCGAATTGCGGCGGCTGAACCTGCGACGGCTCGCTCTCGTACTGCCCAGCCTCGGCCTCGCGGCCACCGTGCTGGGCCTTGGCGGCGCGGTGCTGGCGGCCCGGCCGCATGGGTGGGTCGACTGGGCCTTGCTGGTGCCCTTCAGCCTCGCCATGGGCTGGGAATGTTTCATCGTCTGGCAACTCGTGCTGGGGTTCGTGCAATGGCTGCGCGGCCCAGCTGGGCGATCGCCCATCGAGAATACGGCCGACGCGGTCGAGCCGGTCGCCACCGGGCGTAGCCGCACCGCGCTCCTGGTGCCGATCTACGAGGAGGACGTCGCAGCGGTGTTCCTCGGCGTTCGGGTGATGCTGCAATCGCTGGCCCGGCTCGGGACCTGCGACGACATCGAACTCCACGTGCTGAGCGATACGCGCGACCTCGCAGTCGCGGCCGCCGAGGAGGCCGCCACGGCGGCGGTGCGGGCCGACTTTCCCGGTATCGGCTTCGCCTATCGGCGCCGCGTCTCGAATGCCGGCCGCAAGGCTGGCAACATCGCGGATTTCCTCGATCGACAGGGAACGGGGTTCGATTTCGCCATCGTGCTCGACGCCGACAGCCTGATGAGCGGCAGCGCCATCCGGCGCCTGATCCGCACCATGGAGGAAAGCCCACGGGTCGGGCTGCTGCAGACCGTGAGCTATGCGGCCGGGCGCGGCACCTTGTTTGCCCGCATCCAGCAATTCGCGGTGCGGCTCTACGCACCCCTGGCGTTGCGGGGCCTGCACTTCTGGCAAGGGCCTGAGGGCTCTTATTGGGGCCACAACGCCATTTTCCGGGTGGCCCCGTTCCGCGCCCATTGCCGGCTTCCCGTGCTGCCCGGCCAGCCGCCGCTTGGGGGCGAAATCCTGTGTCACGACATCGTCGAAGGCGCGATGCTGGCCCGGGCCGGCTGGGAGGTGCACCTCCTGCCGGACTTCGAGGGGACCTGGGAGGAGATGCCGACCAACACGCTCGACCTGCTGGGTCGAGAGCGGCGTTGGTGCCAGGGCAATCTGCAGCACATGCGCGTGCTGCCCTGGCCGGGCCTGAAGCCAGCCAGCCGCGCCCACCTCGGTCTCGGCATCGGCGGCTATCTCGTGGTGCCGGTCTGGTGGGCTTTCGTGCTCGGCGGTGCCCTGCGGGTGCTGCTGGTGCCCGCCCCGGAAGGCTACGGTCTGTTGGCCTATGGGCTGACGGAAGGCGGTGCGGCCGCAACCGCGCTGCTGAGCCTCACCCTCGTGCTGACGATCCTGCCGCGCCTGCTCAACGTGGTCTGCGCGCTGGCGCGGCGGAGTGTCCGACTGGGTTTCGGCGGAGCGCGACGGCTGCTGATCGGGGCTGCGGTCGAGCAGATCTTCGCCCTGCTGCTCAACCCCGTGCTGTCGATCACCACCGCCGGGTCGGTTCTGGCCATCCTGGCGGGCCGCAACGCCGGGTGGGGACGTCAGGTCCGTTCGGACCGGCAGATCACGGTGTTGGAGGCGGCCCGGCACCATGGCCTGCAGATCGGGTTCGGCCTGCTGCTTTGCGGCGCCGTTGCGGTCGGTGGCGGCTGGTACGCGCTTTGGATGGCGCCGACCGCCCTGGGGCTCTGCATCAGTCCGTGGCTCACCGTCCTGTCGAGCCGGCAGGATCTGGGGCGCGCGTCGCAGCGCCTCGGCCTTTTCATCACGCAGGACGACGTGCATGCGGCCCCCGAACTGGTGGCCTTGCAGGAAGCACGCGCCCTCGGGGCGTGACCGCGCTCCCTTGCCGACTCCGCTAAGGTCGCGCCCATGCTCCTAACGTCGCGTTCAGGAGCTTTGCCGACGCTTCCCGGTCCGCGGCCGATCATGCGCAGGCGTAGGGTAGGGGTCCCATGGTCCAGGGCGCCTCGCGATGTTTCTCAGCGTCTTCGATGTGTTCAAGCTCGGTATCGGCCCGTCGTCGTCCCACACAATGGGACCGATGACGGCGGCGGCGGACTTCCTCGATCGGCTCCGAGCCTCGGAGGTGCGCCACGATGTGCGCCGGCTATGGGTGACGCTGCACGGCTCGCTCGCCTTTACGGGCCGGGGCCACGCGACCGACCGGGCCGTGGCACTGGGCCTGTTGGGCTTTCGCCCGGCCGACCTCGACATCGACAAGGCCGAGCATGCTTTGGCAGCCCTGCAGGCGAGCCGGCGGCTGACCCCCGCGGACCTGCCCGACATCGCCTTCGACCCCGCCTCCGATATCGTTTTCGATTTCGGGCCGCCGTTGATTGGCCATGCCAACGGGCTGATGTTCCATGCTACCGGCGCCGCAGGGGCCATCCTGGTGTCCGAGACCTATTATTCGATCGGTGGCGGTTTCGTCGTGACGGCCGCCGAACGGGATCAGCGGAGCGAGACGATCCTCGGCGGACAGCCGGCCCCGCCTCCTTGGCCTTATCCCTTCGCGACCGCGGCCGAGATGCTCCGCATGGCGCGGGCGAGCGGCCTGACGATCGCCGGCATGAAGCGAGTCAACGACGCGGCCGCCCGGCCCGACGTCGAAGTGCAGGCGGGCCTCGACCGCATCTGGTCGACCATGGACGGCTGCATCGATCGTGGCTTGTCGCACGAAGGCACCTTGCCGGGCGGTCTAGGGGTGCGGCGTCGCGCCAGGCAGATCCGACAACAGCTCGACCGCGAACGCGGCTCGAACCGCAGCCAGCCGCATGTCGTATCGGATTGGCTGAACGTTTACGCCATGGCGGTCAACGAGGAGAATGCCGCCGGTGGCCGGGTCGTGACGGCGCCGACCAATGGCGCCGCCGGCGTCGTTCCGGCGGTGATCCGCTATTATCTCGACCATTGCATCGGCGGCCGGCGCGACCGTGTGCCGGAATTCCTGCTCACCGCGGCGGCGATCGGCGGGCTGATCAAGCACAACGCCTCGATTTCGGGGGCCGAGGCCGGTTGCCAGGGGGAGGTCGGCTCAGCCGCCGCCATGGCGGCGGCGGGCCTCTGCGCCGTGCTGGACGGCACGCCCGAGCAGGTCGAGAATGCCGCAGAAATCGCGCTCGAGCATCATCTCGGCATGACCTGCGATCCCGTGGGCGGCCTGGTGCAGGTCCCCTGCATCGAGCGCAACGGCATCGGCGCCACCAAGGCGGTGGCGGCCGCCTCCCTGGCGCTGCGCGGAGACGGGTCGCATTTCATGCCGCTCGACAATTGCATCGAGGCCATGCGGCAGACGGGCGTCGAAATGAGCCATAAGTACAAGGAAACCAGCCTCGGCGGGTTGGCGGTCAACCTGCCGGAATGCTGAGCCGGCCGCGACGACGCCCCAGGGTCGCCACCTCAGTCGCGGACGGCTGCCTTGCAGATCCAGCGATGGCCGTCCGGATCCTGGAACGACAAGGCCGAAGATCCATCCCAAACGCCCTGACGCATCGCGTGACCACGCGCGCTCAGCCTGGCCCTGATCCGCGCCATGTCGCCGACCAGAATGGTGCGCGACGCGACAGCATCGATGCCGGACGCCGCGGGCGCTGCGCGACGGCTGCCGGTGCGATAGCCGAGGAGTTCGAGGTGCGGGGGCGACGCGCCGGGCTGTAGCGCCACGACGTCGACCGCGTCGTTCGGGACTGCGTCGAGCTTGCTTTGTTCGATGCCCGCGTTGCGGGTGCATGCCGTGACCGTGAAGGCGAGTACATCGGCGTAGAACGCGGCACTGGTGTCGGCGTCCGAGACCGCGATGGCGGTATGGTCGACCCCCTGGAACACCGGCGGCGCCGCCGTGTGCCACGACGGATCACCGATGCCGGTTGGGAAGAACAGCAGTTCGAGCGGATGGCCGGTCGGATCGCGGAACTTAAAGGCCGCGACGCCCCCTGTGTTGGCAGGCAGGCGCTGCGGTCCGTGTTCGGAGATGGGCTGCGCCCCGGCCTGCATGACGCGGGTGTAGGCGCTGGCCATGTCGGACACCACCACGGCGCAGTGCTGAAACCAAAGGTCGCTCGACCGGCTGCCTGTGGGATAGGGCCGGCCTTGCGGCAGGAAGTTCAGCAGTGTGATGGATTGCCGGCCCAGCCGCAGGGTCTGGCGCCAGCCCCGTGCCTCGGTGGCGTCGAGCAGATCGAGCTCGCCGGACGACAGCGCCACCGGCTCGCCTTCGCTGACGCACCCCCAGGCGGCCGCGTAAAACTGATGCGCAACGGCCAGGTCCGGCACTGTCCGTGTGACGGTCTCGATGTGGCTGCTGCCTGTTGTGCCGGTCGTCATGGAAAAACGACGCCCCGCTGGTTGGTGGAGATGGTGAACAGGGCGTGCGAGGCGCAGATGAACAGCTGGCTGCGGTTGCGACCACCAAACGTCAGGTTCGACACGGTGAACGGCAGCTTGATCTTGCCCAGCAGCGTGCCGTCAGGCGCGATGCAGTGCACGCCATCCCCGGCGCTGCTCCACAGATTGCCGTCCTGGTCGCAACAGATGCCGTCGGCATTGCCCGGCTTCACGCTATGGAAAACGCGCCCGTTGCGCAGTTGCGATCCCGCCTCGACATCGTACGCCCGGATATATTGCGTGGCCTTCGGGTCGAACTGCCGCCCCGTCTCGACCACGTAGAGCACCGCCTCGTCGGGTGAGAAACACAAGCCATTCGGTCCGACGAGATCATCGGCCACGATGCTGAGCTCGCGGCCGGCTGGATCGAGGCGGTATACGGTGGCCGGTCGTTCCTGGATCTGCTTGCCGCCCTCGTAGTCCGTGTTGATGCCATAGGGCGGATCGCTGAACCAGATCGAACCATCCGACTTCACCACAACATCGTTGGGGGAGTTCAGCCGCCTGCCGTCGAAGCGGTCGGCCAGCATCGTCACGGTGCCGTCGAGCTCGGTCCGGGTGATGCCGCGATCACGATGCGAACAGGACACGAGGCGGCCCTGGCGGTCACGCGTATGGCCGTTCTCGAATTGCGACGGCTCCCGGAACACGGAGACGCCGCCCGAAGACGTCCAGCGCATCACCCGGTTGTTCGGCACGTCGCTGAACAACAGGCATTGCAGGTCGGCGAACCAGACCGGCCCCTCGGTCCAGCCGAACCCGTCGCCCAGGCAGACCAGAGGCGCATTCGGCAACACGTAACCGTTGAATCGCTCGTCGTAGACTTCGTAGTCGTTTGACATGACCACATCCAATCGTCGGCCGGCTTCGTGCCGGGCCGACCTAGGCCGCGACGGTTCTCTGAAGATCGCCCAGCACGTAGCTGTTGCCGCGTGCCGGTTGGGCCTGCGGGCTATCGGCCACACCCATGCGGGCCTTCAGGTGGTCGGCGACCCTGAGCGCGTTGGCCACGATGGTCAGTGTCGGATTCACGGCACCGATTGAGGGAAAGAAGCTCGCATCCGTGACATAAAGGTTGTCGATCTCGTGCGCCTTGCAATTGAGGTCGAGCACGGAGGTTTCGGGGTCGGTGCCGAAGCGCAGCGTCCCGGCCTGGTGGGCGGTGCCGCCGATCGGGATGTCCTTGCCGAAATACAGCTTGCGTTCCAGCAGCACGGGCGCTGCGCCCTCCTTGGTCATGATCTCCTTCAGCTTGGCCCGCAGGCGGCGATGCGCCTCCATGTTGTTTTCATGCAGATCGAGCACGACGCGCTCACCATCGTAGAGGATGCGGTTTTCCGGCCGGGGCAGGTCCTCGCTCGACAGCCAGAAGTCGAGCGCATGGTCGGCCATGACGTCGAACGGGGTGTTGGGCAGCCAATTGGTCATCCACGCCGGCACTTCCTCGCCGCTGATCTGCGGGCCTTGCGTGGTGGCGCACATCTGGATGAGGCCGAGCGGATGTTTCCAGTCGTCGGACCCGAAATAGAAGTCCGAAACGCCCAGCGTCTTCTGGAACACCGTCGTGTTCTTCTTCTTCAGCAGTGCCATCAGCACCGACTGATTATGCCGCATGTAATTGCGTCCGACCTGGCCCGACCGGTTGGCGAGGCCATTCGGATGCTTGTCGGTCGCGGAACGCAGGAACAACAGCGCCGACGACAGCGAGCCGCAGGCCACCACCACGGTCTCGGCGGTGTAGCGCTCATCGACGCCATGCCGGACCACCTGCACGCCGGTGATGGCCGTGCCGGCCGGGTTGGTCTCGAGCCGCTTCGCATAAGCACCGGTCAACAGCGTCACATTGGAAAACCGGGCGACGGTGGGATCGATGCATACAACCTGGGCATCCGCCTTGCCGTTCAGCAGGCACGGAAAGCCGTCAAAAGCGTTGCAGCGGATACAGATGCTGGTCGGCGTGGCCTTGCCGTTGCGCTCGTCCAGCATGATGCCGAGTGGAAGGTGGAACGGGTTCAGGCCCTGGCGGGCAAAGCCTTCGCTCAGGTTCTGCACCATCGGCTCATGCGACACCGGCGGATAAGGGAAGTCATCGGAGCGCGGCGGTTCGTTCGGGTCTTCCTTCCATTGCCCATGCACATGGAAGAGCGCCTCGGCCTGTCCGTAATAAGGTTCGAGTTCGGCGTATTTGATCGGCCACGCCGGTGCGATCCCCTCGCTGTGCTCAACGTCGTCGAAGTCACGTTCGCGCAAGCGGATCAGCGCCGCGCCATAAACCTTGGAGTTGCCGCCGACATAATAATGCAGGCCGGGGTGGAACGTCTTGCCGTCTGTGCCGTACCAGACCTCCTTGGTCTGATATTTGCCATCGACGAAGACGGTTTTTGCATCCCAATTGGCCTGCTCACGTGGAAGGTAGTCGCCGCGTTCGAGGATGAGGATGCGCTTGCCGGTGGGCGCCAGCCGGTGCGCCATGGAGCCGCCGCCCGGGCCGGAGCCGATGATGATGACGTCGTAGTGCGTGTCGGACATACGGGCCTCGGCCGTTCGCAAAGCATCGAAACCCTCAGGCTGGATCGTTGCCGTCGTGGTTTCAGCATCAACGGCAGGTTTCGCGGATCGTTGCATGAGACCGTAATGCCGTCGGGCGGGCGCCCCACGCCATTGGTGGCGCCTAAGGTGGCGACGCGTGGCTTGGCAGCCCAGGGTGGACAAAAACGGGGCGGCCTGCGAAATCAGCCATCTCGTCCTTTTGCTCGTCCGCTCCTCACATGGTCAGGCGAAGCCCTGCCAGGTGGCCCTCATGAAGTTCCTCGACGAAGCCAAGATCTACATCCGTTCCGGTGACGGCGGTGCTGGGGCCGTGTCGTTCCGCCGCGAAAAATTCATCGAGTTCGGCGGCCCCGACGGCGGCGATGGCGGCAAGGGCGGCGACGTGGTGGTGGAATGCGTCGGCGGCCTCAACACGCTGATCGACTACCGGTTTCAGCAGCACTTCAAGGGCAAGACCGGCATGCACGGCATGGGCAAGAACCGCGCCGGTGCGAAGGGCGCCGATGCGGTGCTGAAGGTGCCCGAGGGTACGCAGATCCTCGATGAAGACGGGGAAACGCTGATCGCCGACCTGACCACGGTCGGGCAGACGCTGCGGCTGTCCAAAGGCGGCAATGGCGGTTTCGGCAACGCGTATTTCAAGACCTCCACCAATCAGGCGCCGCGTCACGCCAACCCGGGCCAGGCCGGTATCGAGCGGACGATCTGGCTGCGATTGAAGCTGATCGCCGATGCGGGGCTGGTGGGACTGCCGAATGCCGGCAAGTCCACCTTCCTGGCCGCCGTATCGGCCGCCAAGCCGAAGATCGCTGACTACCCGTTTACGACGCTGAAGCCGGGGCTTGGTGTCGTCAGGGTCGACGACCGCGAATTCGTCATGGCCGACATCCCCGGCCTCATCGAGGGCGCACACGAAGGGCTCGGCCTCGGTGATCGGTTCCTCGGCCACGTCGAGCGCTGCTCGGTGCTGCTGCATCTCGTTGAAGCCACCAGCGAACATGCCGGCCAAGCCTACAAGACGGTGCGTCACGAGCTCGAGGCCTATGGCGACGAACTCGCGGCCAAGCCGGAGCTCGTGGCCTTGTCGAAGGTCGATGCCGTCGATGCCGACACCTTGAAGACCCAGCTCGCCCGATTGAAGCGCGCCGCCAAGAAGACGCCGCTCTGCTTGTCGGCCGTCAGCGGCGAAGGCATGCGCGAAGCGCTCGGGGCCGTGCTGGCCGAGGTCGGCGAGGAGCGTGCCCGGACCACGCAACGCGACGATCCCGCGCCCGCCTGGACCCCCTGATGCGGTGGCCCGCCGCTCTGGCACGGTTGGTGCCGGACCTCGGCGAGGTCAGCGCGGCAGAGCGGCTTCGGGCGAGCGTCGGCGCTTTGCTGGGCTTGCTGGTGACCGGCTTCGTCAGCCGCGCCGCAGTCGGTCCCGGTGACAGCCTGCCGTTGTTGATCGCCCCGATGGGCGCGTCGGCGGTGCTGCTCTTCGCCGTGCCGTCGAGCCCGCTGGCACAGCCGTGGTCGATTCTTGGCGGCAACATCGTTTCGGCCACGGTCGGCGTCACGGCCGCCCGCCTGATCCCGGACCCGATCGCCGCTGCCGCGATCGGTGGCGCTCTCGCCATCGCCTGCATGATGGTGCTGCGCTGCCTGCATCCACCGAGCGGCGCCGTGGCACTGACGGCCGTGCTGGGAGGCCCGGCAATTCGTGTGGCGGGCTATGGCTTCGTGTTCTGGCCGGTGGGGATCAATTCCGTTCTTCTGCTGGCTGTGGCCCTCGTTTTCAACAACGCGACGGGGCGGCGCTATCCACACGGTTGGTCCAGCCGGACGCAGGCCCCGACGACCGCCGTCGTGTCGGCGCTCCGCGCCCACGACGAGATCGTCGATATCGGACGGCACGATCTCGCCGTTCTGGTCAGCGAGGTGCAGGAGCGGTCCCGATCCACCCCGGCGAGCCTCGACAGATGTGCGGACATCATGCGTCCCGAACCGGATTCGCTCGCAGCCTCCAGTTCGCTTGAGGACGCGCTCGATGGCATGGCCGCCACCGGACGCGTCGCCTTGCCGGTCGTGTCCTCGACCGGCTGGTGCATCGGCGAGGTCCACCAGTCAGCCCTCGTGCGCCATCTTAGATCAATCCGGGCAGGACGTCGTACGGCACAATTGTTCCAGCGTTCCCTGCATCAGCGGCTGGCGCCCACGACCGTCGGCACCATGGCGACGCCGATGGCGGTTGCCGCTCGGCCCGACGATCCCGTGCACGTCATCGTCGACGCTTTGTTGCGCGCCGGCGCCGATTATTGCCCGGTGCTCGACCACGATGGCCGCATCCTTGGCGCCATCACCCAGTCGGATTGTTTGCGCTGGTCGTTGACACGCCCGAAGGCCGCTTGAGCCACCTCGGCGTTTTCAGCCAAGTTCCGTCATCCAGCGTTTGTAATGGTCGAGCAGGTCGGCCGGGTCGGCGTAAATCTGGCTGGCGCCACCCGCGCGAAGATCGAACTCAGGAAAGCCGCCGCATAACACGCCCGTGGTCCGGACACCGGCCTTCAGGGCGGCTTCGGCGTCAAAGGGCGTATCCCCGACCACCACGCAAGTCTTCGCCGGCAGTTTCAGGCGATCCAATGCCGCCAGAAAGATATCGGGATGCGGCTTCGACTTCTCCGCGTCGTCCGAGGACGTCTGGCTGAGGTCGAGGTCGGCGATGCCTGCCGCCTTCTTATAGGCTTCCAATTCGTCACCCTTAGCCGAAGACGCGAGTGCGATCCGCTTGCCATCGTTCAGAAGCCGCTCGAACAAGGCCCTGACCTGGGGAAAGCCCTTCACCTTGTGGAGGTAATCCTGGGCAAACAGCGTCTTGCGATAGGCCTCGATCTCCTTGCCCTGGCGCTCCACGGCATCGTCGGGCAGGAAAACCGGTAGCAGTTGATCGCCGCCCTTGCCGATCTGACCGCGGGCCTGGGCGGTCTCGACCGTCCAGCCGAAATGAGCGAAGGCCCGGCTCCACGCCTCGGCATGCAGATCGACCGAGTCGACCAGCGTGCCGTCCACGTCGAAGATCACCGCATCCAGCATCGTGTCCGCTCCCGTCAGTCCTAAGCGAAACAGGACGGAAGCGGGCTTGTTCCCTGGCCGAAAACGCGGCGACCGCGTCCCGCCGACCCGGTCAAGCCTTGGTCTTGGCCACGCAGGCCTTGATGGCGGCGCTGCGGGCGCCCTTGTCCATGGTCTTCAGGCTCGGGTCCATGTGGCACTTGACCCGCGCCTCCATGTCGGGCCGCTGCTTGACGATGCAATCCGCCATGGCCTGCTTGCGGGCGTCGCCCTTGAGGTCTTGGCTCTTCACTACGTCGCGACACTGGGCGCGCACCACCTTCATGCGCGGCTTGCCGTCCTTGGTGAGCTCGGCCGATCCGGCAGCCGTGGCCGCGGGCGCTGCCTGCGCGGCAGGGGCCGCAGGCGCAGCATTCTGCGCATAGGCCGCGCCGGATGCGAGCATCAAGGCGAGTGCGGCTGCGGTGCGAATCAGGGTCATGGGTTAGCTCCGGTGTCTGGCGTGCACGTTAAAAGGCGCGACGATTGAACACGGCCTGAACGGGAGCGTCGAGAACCGTTCAGGCCGCACTCCATGTTGGCAACACAGGAACGAGAAGCGCGAAGGGAAGTCGAGACTTGAACTATATTGCAAGCAATAGCGCGCCGATCCTGGTTGCCTCCCTGGCAGGGCTTCTGATCGGTGCGCTTTACGGGACTGCCATCCATCGCGGCCGTGTCGGACCCATCAATCCTGCCATGCTGGTTGCGGCATGCATGGCCGAGTTCTGGCTCGCTTGCATCCTGGCCGGAGCTCTCATTTTGGCGCCGAATGGGGCAGGGCGCTGGACCATGGCGATCGGCAGTGCCGTGGTGATCTGGATCGGCTTCGTGCTGCCGACCATGCTGGTCAGCTACGCGTTCCGTCGCCTCGGTTTCGGCGCCATCGTGGCTGACGCGTTGCACTGGCTCATTGTCATGGTGGTGCAGGCGGCGGTTCTGGAAGCGATCGGCCTCGTGCATCCGTGAACGGTTGTTGTGCGTCTGCGGCCGCGTTGCAATCGCTGTCGCCCTGGCGCAAACATGCCAGCGAATCTAAAGAAGCACCATGCCGGCGCGGCGTGGAGGATGAAGTCATGTCACACGAAATGAACCCTGCGAGCCCGCCTGCGCCGACGCCCGGCAAGCGCAAGCTGCGGTCGCAATTGTGGTTCGACAATCCCGAGAACCCCGGCATGACGGCGCTCTACATCGAGCGCTATCTCAACTTCGGCATCACACCCGGCGAATTGCGGTCCGGCAAGCCGATCATCGGCATCGCCCAGACCGGCAACGACCTCAGCCCGTGCAACCGTCACCACCTCGAGCTCGCCAAGCGCGTGCGCGACGGCATCATCGCGATGGGCGGCGTGCCGATGGAATTCCCGGTTCATCCGATCCAGGAAACCGGCAAGCGTCCGACCGCGGCGCTCGACCGCAACCTCGCCTATCTGGGCCTCGTTGAAACGCTCTATGGCTATCCGCTCGACGGCGTGGTGCTGACCACCGGCTGCGACAAGACCACCCCGGCCTGCATCATGGCGGCCGCGACCGTCAACATCCCATCGATCGTGTTGTGCGGCGGCCCGATGCTGAACGGCTGGCACAACGGCGAGCGCACCGGCTCCGGCACCATCGTCTGGAAAAGCCGCGACCTTCTGGCCGGCGGCCAGATCGGCTACGAGGAGTTCATGGATCTCGTGACCTCGTCGGCCCCCTCGGTCGGCCATTGCAACACGATGGGCACGGCGTCCACCATGAACGCGCTCGCGGAAGCGCTCGGTATGACGCTGCCGGGCTGCGCCGCCATTCCGGCGCCCTACCGCGAACGCGGCCAGATCGCCTACGAGACGGGCCGTCGCATCGTCGACATGGTGTGGGAGGATTTGAAGCCGTCCGACATCATGGACAAGCGGGCGCTCGAGAATGCCATCGTGGTGAACTCGGCGATCGGCGGCTCCACCAATGCCACCATCCACATCAATGCCATCGCGCGTCACGTCGGGGTGCCGCTCCACATCACCGAATGGGAAACGGTCGGCCATAAGATCCCGCTGCTGGTCAACATGCAGCCGGCCGGCAAGTATCTCGGTGAGGAGTTCCATCGGGCCGGCGGCGTGCCGGCCGTGATTGCCGAGCTGATGAAGGCCGGTCACATCCGCGAGGGTGCCCTGACGGTTAACGGCAAGACGATCGGCGACAACAACCGCGGCCGCACGGTCAGCGACCCGGACGTGATCTTCCCGATCGACGCGCCGATGCGCGAAGACGCCGGCTTCATCATCCTGAAGGGCAATCTGTTCGACAACGCCGTGATGAAGACGAGCGTGATCTCGAAGGAATTCGCTGACCGCTATCTGTCGAACCCGGCCGACCCGGGCGCCTTCGAGGGCCGGGCCATCGTGTTCGAAGGCCCGGAAGATTATCACCATCGCATCGACGACCCGTCGCTGGACATCGACGAGCATTGCCTGTTGTTCATCCGCGGCACCGGCCCGATCGGTTATCCGGGCGGCGCCGAGGTGGTTAACATGCAGCCGCCGGCGCACCTCATCAAGCGGGGCATCCATGCGCTGCCGTGCATCGGCGACGGGCGCCAGTCGGGCACGTCGGCGTCGCCGTCGATCCTCAACGCGTCGCCCGAAGCCGCGGCTGGGGGCGGCCTCGCGCTGCTTCGGACGGGCGACAGGGTGCGCATCGACCTCAACAAGCGCGCTGCCGACATCATGGTGTCGGCCGAGGAGATCAACCAGCGCCGCGCCACGCTGCAGGGGCAGGGCGGCTACCAATATGCCGGCAATCAGACGCCCTGGCAGGAGATCCAGCGTGCCATGGTGGATCAGTTTGACGAAGGCATGGTGTTGAAGCCGGCCGTCAAGTATCAGCGCGTCGCCCAGACCATGGGCGTGCCGCGCGACAACCATTGAGGGTGACGCAACCGCCCCTATGAAGCTGTGAACAAAGCAACCCGGGCGGGAACCACGCCCGGGTTTTCTTCATTCTGCTCCCAAACCTGGAGCATGACGATGACGACCAAGACATTGAAGCCCCGCGATAAGGTGACCTGGGACACGGCGCAAGGCGAGACCCACGGCACCGTGGTCAAGAAGGTGACCGGCACCGAGAAGGTCGGTGGCCACACCGCAAAGGCGACTGAGGACGAACCGCAATATAAGGTGAAGTCCGATAAATCCGGCAAGGATGCGATCCACAAGCCGGAACAGTTGAAGAAGCACTGACACGAAGTCACGAGCCCGCAGCTCGAAGCGGCTTGCCGCAACCGGGCCGCGGTGCCAAGCAGGATGCTATCACGGTCAGATCGGCTGACCGTTCCATGAGCCTCATGCCCATGTCGGAACCGCCTCGTCCTCTCGGCGCCACGGTTGGAGGTTCGCCGGCGCTCCGGCCGCGGCATCGTGCCGTCACAGGGCGGTTCGTGACGCTGACGCCGTTGTCGCCGCATCATGCGGCCGAGTTGTTTGCGAGCGTCGGCGGCCAGGACAAGGCCTGGC
The DNA here is from genome assembly GCF_033947565.1 of Lichenihabitans sp. Uapishka_5. Lineage (NCBI taxonomy): Bacteria > Pseudomonadati > Pseudomonadota > Alphaproteobacteria > Hyphomicrobiales > Lichenihabitantaceae > Lichenihabitans > Lichenihabitans sp. Uapishka_5. The sequence goes on along the minus strand of NZ_JARPVX010000001.1, from coordinate 183,173 downwards.
TGTGGGACTACATGCCCGATGGCCCTTTCGAAGACCTTGGCGCTTTCCGAGACATGATCGCGCAGAAGGCCGCGTCCGAGGACCCGCTGTTCTTCACGATCATGGACCAGAACACCGGACGCGCCGTCGGCTATGCGGCGCTGATGCGGATCGATCCAGCCCAACGCACGATCGAGGTCGGCAACATCATGCTCTCGCCCGCCATACAGCGCAGCGCGGGCGCCACCGAGGCTCTGTTTCTTCTGGCCCGAACGGTGTTCGACGACCTTGGCTACCGTCGGTACGAATGGAAGTGCAATGCCCTGAATGCGCCGTCTCGTCGGGCCGCCGAGCGCTTGGGCTTCAGCTTCGAAGGCGTGTTCCGCCAGCACATGATCGTCAAGGGCCGCAATCGCGACACCGCCTGGTTTTCCATGCTCGATCACGAATGGCCGGCCATCAAGGCCGGGTTCGAGGCTTGGCTGCTGCCGGATAATTTCCGAGCGGATGGCCAACAGGTGCAGAGCCTGAGCGAATTGCGCCGGTAACGCCCGGCGCTTGGCATCGCGTCGGCTCGGCGCTACCTAGGTCGCAGACGGCAGCGCCTGAGCGCGCGGCCTGGATCCCTCGTTGATCGACGACGCAGACAAGAGTGCCATGACGTCCTTGCTTGAAGCCGTTACGCCGATCGAGGCTGGCGCGCATGTCACGGCCGCCGCCTTTCTGGGCGGCACGCCGGTTCTGGCGCTCGGTGACGGTGCCCTCGTTTTCGCGGGGCCGGAACCGCGTCGCGTCGAAGCCCACCCCGACGGCGCGATCCTGGTGGCCTGCGTGGCGGGCGACCGGCTTCTAACTGGTGGCGACGATGGCCGTGTCGTGCTGGTCGAAGCGAGCGGCGGCTCCACCGAGATCGGCAATGAGGCCGGAACCTGGATCGATGCGGTGGCGCTCCGGCCTGACGGGGCTGCGGCCTGGACGGCCGGCAAGACCGTGCGGGCCCGATCCCCCAAGGGAGAGATCAAGACCCTGACGGTCGCCTCGACGGCGCGGGGCGTCGCCTTCGCGCCCAAGGGCTATCGGCTTGCGGTCGCGCATTACAACGGGGCGTCGCTCTGGTTCCCGAACACCGCCGAAGCTCCTGAAGCGCTGAGCTGGAAGGGGTCGCATCTCGACATCACCTTCTCGCCCGACGGCCGGTTCCTGGTGACCTCGATGCAGGAAAACGCGATGCACGGTTGGCGCCTCGCCGATGCCGGCAACATGCGCATGTCCGGCTATCCGGCGAAGCCAAGATCGCTCAGTTGGACGCGCGACGGCGACTGGCTCGCCACATCGGGCGCCGAGGCTTGCGTGGTGTGGCCGTTCGAGGGCAAGACCGGCCCGATGGGCAAGCAGCCCCGCGAATGCGGTGTCAGGCCCGCCAAGGTCACCCAGGTGGCCTGCCACCCGAAGGCCATGGTGCTGGCTATCGGCTATGAGGACGGTTTCGTGCTGTTATGCCGTTTGTCGGATGCCTCCGAGCTGCCGGTTCGGCTGGACGATCCGAGCGGCGGCGCCGTCTCGGCCCTGGCCTGGGACCACAAGGGCGAGCACCTGCTGTTCGGCACCCGCGGGGGCCGCGCCGGTTTGCTGCGCATGCCCCTCTGACGCGAGCCCTCCCATGCGCATCAAGGTCATCAACCCCAACACAACCGAATCGATGACGCGGACCATCGCGGCGGCGGCCCGCGCCGCGGCCGCGCCCGGCACCGAGATCCTGGCCGCCACCGCCAGCACAGGGCCGGTCTCGATCGAGGGCCATTACGACGAGGCCATCAGCGTCATCGGGCTGCTCGAGGCCATCCGGGAAGGCGAGCAACAGGGCTGCGACGGCTATGTGATCGCTTGTTTCGGCGACCCCGGCCTGTTGGCGGCCCGCGAAATGACGCGGGCGCCGGTGCTCGGCATCGCCGAAGCCGCCATGCACGCCGCGAGCTTCGTGGCGACCGGCTTCAGCGTCGTCACGACACTCGGCCGCACCCGTATCATCGCGGAACATCTGGTGCACGCTTATGGCATGGGGCGGCACTGTCGCCGTGTGCGGGCCACCGAACTGGCTGTGCTCGAGCTGGACGATCCCGCCTCGGATGCACGCCGCAAGATCGTCAACGAATGCCGGCGCGCGCTCGACGAGGACGGGTCCGGCGCCATCGTGCTCGGCTGCGGCGGCATGGCGGACCTCGCCCGCGAGCTGACGGCCGAACTCGGCGTGCCGGTGATCGACGGCGTCGGCGTGGCGGTGAAATTCATCGAGGCTCTGGCCGGACTCGGCATCGGCACCAGCAAGCGGGGCGATTTCGCGCCGCCGCTGCCGAAATTCTACACGGGGCGCCTGTCCGACATGGCATTCCAAGCGCCCGGCAAACCATCGGCGCCGTAGCGCCGATGGTTTCGGGGTTACCAGACGCGGCAGATGCGACGCGGTCCGTAATAGCCGTCAACCCAGCGGCGATGGCGGCGCGGACCACCCCAATAGGGCGGCGGGGGCGGCCGATGGTGCCATCCCCAACCGGGCGGCGGGGGTGGGGGCGGGCCCCAGCCATAAGGCTGGGCTTCTGCGGCAGCGCTGCCGAGCAGCAGCAGGGCGCACCCCACCAAAACAGATCGCATCGTCGAACCTCCGTGATCGCTTGACCCGCGACGGTTTAGGCCGGTGAAGTTGAACGGACGCTGAAGCGATCTTCCTAGCGTCCTTCCTCGTCCTGCGTCTCTGCATCCACCACTGCGACGGCCGTCGAGAATGAGAATCCGGCACGGATCAGCCGGCGCAAATCCTTGTCCCGGGCGACGGCACGGTCGCCGAGGCGGAATGGCCCCAGGCGCTTGCGCTCGGCGAAACGCCGGGCCTGGACGGCATCGTCGAGCGGTTCCTCCTCGGCGGTGTCGTCTTCGATCTGGAGGCCCTGCTGGCGAAGTGTCATGGTGATGCGAGAGGCCGGCAATCCCTTGCGGGCCAGGGCGCGGCTGCGTGAGGCCGCCAGGAGCGTATCGTCCAGCAGCCCTAGCGCTTGAAGCCGCGCCACGACGTCCTCGACGGCCGTCCGCACCGCGTCGGGTTCGGGAGGCTCGAGACCGCGGGTTGCGCACCAGCGTGCGATCCGTCGGGCCAGCACCTGGCGGAGCCGCTGACTCGACGCCGCATAGCGCGCCAGGTAACCGGTCGCCATGCGCATCAGAGCGGAGCGGTCGGGGATCGCAGGGGGCTCAGCCGACATTGGCGCGGCCTTCCCGCCAACCCTGCGAGGCATGTGTCATCATTGTGTCAGATCCGACGGATGACATCCGTCTACCTCGATTCGGGTTCTCCATGCTGTCCGTCAAGATCGCCTCCTCGACCAGCAGTTTCGATATCGACTTGGCCGTGGCTTTCATAAAGGCCATGCCGGAAGCCGTGCTGTTGTTATCGCCGGATATTCGCGTGCTGGCCGCCAACGCGCCGGCCATGCAGACGCTGCCGAGCCTCAAGGTCGGTGGCCCTCTGGCCTTGTCGTTACGCGATCCGACCGTGCTCGATGCCGTGCGACGCGTCGAGGCCGGCGGGCCGTGCGAAACCGCGGTCTGGCGTGACAGGGTGCCGGTGGAACGGACCTTCGAGGTCACGGTGGCGCCGCTCGCGCCACATGGCGTGCCGCAGGCCGTGGTTCTGACGCTGCACGATTTGACCGAAGCACACCGCATCGAGCGGATGCGGGCCGAATTCATCGCCAATGCTAGCCACGAGCTCCGGACGCCGCTGGCCTCGCTGCTGGGCTTTGTCGAGACGCTGCAGGGGCCGGCCCGCGATGACGCGCGGGCGCGTGAACGCTTCCTCGGGATCATGGCCGATCAGGCCCGGCGCATGGCCCGGCTGGTCGACGATCTGTTGTCGCTGTCGCGCATCGAGCAGAAGCGCCACATCCGCCCATCGGCTCCCGTCGACCTGTCGAGCCTCGTCGGCCACGTGGCCGACACGCTGGGGCCCATCGCCCGCGATGGCGGGCTGACCTTCCATCTCGCCATCGAACCGGGCGTGATCGTCACCGGCGACCGTGACGAGTTGGTGCGTGTGGCCGAAAACCTGATCGAGAACGCCATCAAATACGGGCGACCCAGCGGGCCGCGTGGCGACGACGCCGAGCGTTGCACCATCGCGATCAACGTCGCGCGTCGAGGTGGCCAGGGCACCCTGACGGTGCGCGACCAGGGTGACGGCATCGCGCGTGAACATCTGCCGAGATTGACCGAGCGCTTCTACCGGATCGATGCGGGCCAGAGCCGTGCCAAGGGCGGTACCGGCCTCGGTCTGGCGTTGGTCAAGCACATCGTGGCGCACCATCGTGGCCGCTTCAGCTTCGACAGCATTCTGGCGGACGGGTCGGTGTTCTCGGTTGCGATTCCTTTGTTCGGAAAAGCCTAGTCCGAACAAAGCGATCGCCTGTCATATCGTTGTCGTCGGACCGTCGTACAAGCCACACGAGACCCCGCTACAAAGCCGCCGCCGGGACGATGAGCCCCGGACGCCATCAAACCCCGAGGTTCCATGTTCAACCCTTCGTTCAAGCGCGCCGCGCTGCTGGCTAGCGTCTTCGCGGCTGGCGTGGCGACCGCGCAGGCCGCCGACATTTCCGGCGCCGGAGCCACCTTCCCTTATCCCGTCTATGCGAAATGGGCGCAAACCTATAAAAATGCGACCGGCACGGGCGTGAACTACCAGTCGATCGGCTCGGGTGGCGGTATCAAGCAGATCAAGGCGAAGACCGTGACGTTCGGCGCCACCGACGCGCCGCTGCAGGCCAAGGACCTCGACGCCGCCGGGCTCGAGCAATGGCCGATGGTGATGGGCGGCATCGTGCCGGTGATCAACGTCGACGGCATCAAGGCCGGTGACGTGGTCATCGACGGTCCGGCATTGGCCGGCATCTTCATGGGCACCATCACCAAGTGGAACGATGCGGCCCTGAAGAAGCTGAACCCCAGCGTGGCGCTGCCCGACATGGCGATCGCGGTCGTGCACCGCTCGGACGGGTCAGGCACGACCTTCAACTTCACCAACTACCTGTCGAAGGCCTCGGCCGACTGGAAGTCCAAGGTCGGTGAGAACACGGCCGTCGAATGGCCCGTCGGCCTCGGCGCCAAGGGCAACGAGGGCGTGGCCAACAACGTGGCCAACACCAAGGGCTCGATCGGCTATGTCGAATACGCCTTTGCGAGGCAGAACAACCTGACCACGACCAAGATGGTCAACAAGGACGGCAAGGTGGTGGCCCCCACGGTCCCGGCCTTCCAAGCCGCGGCTGCCAGCGCCGACTGGGCCCACGCGCCCGGCTTCTACCAGATCCTGACCGACCAGTCGGGTGCGGAGTCCTGGCCCCTGACGGCTGCCACCTTCATTCTGATGCAGAAGCAGCCGGCCGACACCGCCGCCGCTGCGGAAGCCATCAAGTTTTTCGGCTGGGCTTTTGAGAAGGGCGACGCCGAGGCGGAGTCGCTGGACTACATCCCCATGCCGGGTGCCGTGAAGACGCTGATCAAGAAGGCGATCAGCACGGACATCAAGGGCGCCGACGGCAAGCCGGTCGTCACCCTCCAGTAAGGCTCCAAAGCCTGATCGATGCAGGTGGAAACGTGCTTCGATCAGGCCGCCGCCAAAGCGGCCATGCAAGGGTCTGACGGGTTCAGCGAGGACCGGTCAGGCTTTCGGCACGGGGTGTTGGCCCGCTGGGCCGCCCCTCCACTAACAGGAGCCGCATTTGGCTAATCTTGCGATCGAGGCGGGGCACGGCCGCGCCGGAGCGAAAGACGCTCGCACCACGCGGTTGGAGCGCTTCCGCTCCATCGACCGGTTGTTCGCCGGTCTGACGCGCGGCTCGGCCCTGGCGGTGCTGGTGTTGATGGGTGGCGTCATCGTGGCCCTGGTGCAGGGCTCCGCGCTGGCCTTCAAGACGTTCGGCTTCAGCTTCCTGACCACGCAGGTCTGGAACCCTGTCGACGACCGCTATGGCGCGCTCGCGGCCATCTACGGCACCGTGATGACCTCGCTCATCGCCATGCTGATCGCCGTGCCGGTCGGCCTCGGCATCGCGATCTTCCTGACGGAGCTTTGCCCGCACTGGCTGCGGCGCCCGATCGGCATCGCCATCGAGCTGCTGGCCGGCATTCCAAGCATCATCTACGGCATCTGGGGCCTGTTCGTTTTCGCGCCCTTCCTGCAGCAGCACGTTCAGCCCGGCCTCATCGCCCTGTTCGGCCCGATCCCTGTGCTCGGTGCGATCTTCGCCGGGCCGCCTTACGGCATCGGCATCCTGACAGCCGGCATCATTTTGGGCGTCATGGTGCTGCCCTTCGTCAGCTCGGTGTCGCGCGACGTGTTTGAGACCGTGCCGCCTGTGTTGAAGGAAGCCGCCTATGGCATCGGCTGCACCACCCGCGAGGTGGTGAGCCACGTCGTGATCCCGCATTCTCGCACCGGCATCATCGGTGGCGTCATGCTCGGGCTCGGCCGCGCGCTTGGCGAAACCATGGCGGTCACCTTCGTGATCGGCAATGCGCATCGCATCTCCGGTTCGATCCTGGCGCCCGGCACGACCATCTCGGCCTCGATCGCCAACGAATTCACCGAAGCCGTGGGTGACATCTATACCTCGTCGCTGATCGCCCTCGGCTTGATCCTTTTCGTCATCACCTTCGTGGTGCTGGCCATCGCGCGGCTCATGCTGATGCGTCTCAACCGTCGATCGGGAGCCTGACCCATGGCGACCACAACCTTCATGGCGCGGCGGCGCCGGTCGAACGCCATCTTCCTCGGCCTCTCGATCGCGGCCGCGCTGTTCGGCCTCGTGTTTCTCGTCATCATCCTGGCGGCGCTGCTCTACAACGGCCTCGCGGGGCTGCGACCGGCCGTGTTCCTGGAAATGACGCCGCCGCCGGGTAGCGCGGGCGGCCTGCTGAATGCCATCGTGGGCAGCCTCATCATGACGCTGATCGGCGTCGCGGTCGGGACGCCGCTCGGCATGCTGGCCGGCACCTATATGGCGGAATACGGCCGCTATTCGAAGCTGACCGTCGTGGTGCGCTTCATCAACGACATCCTGCTCAGCGCGCCATCCATCATCATCGGCCTTTTCGTCTACGAGGTGCTGGTGGCGCCGCTCGGCCATTTCTCCGCTTTCGCCGGCGCCGTGGCCTTGGCCTTCATCGTGGTGCCGATCGTGGCCCGCACGACGGAGGACATGCTGCTGCTGGTGCCGAACCCGCTGCGGGAGGCCGCCGCCGCCATGGGACTGCCGCGCGCCTATGTGATCACCAAGGTGGCCTACAAGGCCGCTCAGGCCGGCATCGTCACCGGCGTGCTGCTGGCCGTGGCCCGGGTGAGCGGCGAAACGGCGCCGCTGCTCTTCACCGCGCTCAACAACCAGTTCTTTTCGGCCAACCTCAACGGGCCGATGGCCAGCCTGCCGACGGTGATCTTCCAGTTCGCGCTCAGCCCCTACAAGGACTGGCAGTCGCTGGCCTGGACGGGGGCGCTGCTGATCACCGTCACGGTTCTCCTGCTCAGCATCGTGGCCCGGGCGCTCGGAACGCCAAGGACAAGCAAATGACCATGACCGAGACGGCGCCCATCGAGGCGCCCCGCGCCCGTGTCCAGCCGAAAATTGCCGTGAAGGACCTCAAGTTCTTCTACGGCGACACCATGACCCTGAAGGGGATCTCGCTCGACCTGGCGCCCAACCGCGTCACGGCCTTTATCGGGCCGTCCGGCTGCGGCAAGTCCACGCTGCTGCGCGTGATGAACCGCATGTACGACCTGTATCCGCGCCAGCGCGCCGAAGGCCAGGTGCTGCTCGACGGCGAGGACATTTTGCGGCGGGACATCGACCTCAACCTGCTGCGCTCGCGCGTCGGTATGGTGTTCCAGAAGCCGACGCCGTTCCCGATGTCGATCTACGAGAACATCGCGTTCGGGATCAGGCTTTACGAGAAGGTGGCGAAGTCCGAGATGGATGGCCGCGTCGAGCAGGCGCTGAAGGGTTCGGCCCTCTGGCCGGAGGTGAAAGACAAGCTGCACACGAGCGGCCTCGGCCTGTCGGGCGGCCAGCAGCAGCGCCTTTGCATCGCCCGCACCATCGCGCTGCAACCCGACGTGATCCTGCTCGACGAGCCCTGCTCGGCGCTCGACCCGATCTCGACCGCCAAAATCGAGGAATTGATCGACGAGCTGAAAAGCCGCTTCACGCTTGCGATCGTGACCCACAACATGCAGCAGGCCGCGCGCGTGTCCGACAAGACCGCCTTCATGTATCTCGGCGAGCTGATCGAATTCGACGACACCCGCAAGATCTTCACCAGCCCGGCCGTCAAGCAGACCCAGGCCTATATTACCGGCCGTTTCGGCTGAAGGGCTCCGCCATGTCCGAACATATCGTTTCCGCCTACGACCAGGAACTCGAGGGTCTCGGCCGCAAGATCGCCGAGATGGGCGGCATTGCCGAGCACATGCTGTCCGACGCCATGGATGCCTTGTCGGCGCTCGACACCGAGCTCGCCAACCGGGTGATCGGGATCGATCCGCGCCTCGACACGCTGCAGCGCGAGATCGAAGAGGCCGCGATCCTGACCATCGCACGCCGGCAGCCGATGGCCGTCGACCTGCGCGAGATCGTGGCCGCCATCCGGGTGTCGGGCGACCTCGAGCGCATCGGTGATCTGGCCAAGAACATTGCCAAGCGCACCATGAGCGTCGCCACCGAACCGCGCGTCGCGCGCGCCGCCGTCGGGTTGCGCCACATGAGCGAGATCGCGGCCCATCAGCTGAAGGATGTTCTCGACGCTTACGCGCAGCGCGACGTCGAGCGTGCGCAATCGGTGTGGTCGCGCGACGGCGAACTCGACTCTCTCGAGGATTCGGTGTTCCGCGACCTGCTGACCTTCATGATGGAAGACCCGCGCAACATCTCGTTCTGCACCCACCTGTTGTTCTGCTCGAAGAACATCGAGCGCGTCGGCGATCATGCCACCAACATTGCCGAAACGGTGGTCTATCTCGTGACCGGCGAGGCTCTGCCGATCGACCGGCCGAAGGGCCGTCTCGCGCCCTTGTCCGGCTGACGGCTTCGGAGCGCCGCCCGATGAACACGCTGCGATCGACCGCCGACCGCGTCCCCGTGGCGGGAGCGGCACCCCATATCCTCGTCGTCGAGGACGAGCAGGCCCTTGGGACGCTGCTGGCCTACAATCTCGAAGCGGAAGGCTTCTCGGTCGAGCGGGTCGAGCGCGGCGATGACGCGGAACTGCGCCTGACCGAGATGGCGCCCGACCTGGTGATCCTCGACTGGATGCTGCCCGGCGTGTCGGGCCTCGAGATCTGCCGGCGCCTGCGCGCCCGCGAGGCAACCCGCACCCTGCCGGTCATCATGCTGACCGCCAGGGGCGAGGAAGGCGAGCGCGTCCGGGGGCTGTCGGTCGGGGCGGACGATTATGTCGTCAAGCCGTTTTCGGTGCCGGAACTGATGGCGCGGGTGCGCTCGCTGTTGCGGCGCTCGCGGCCCGAGCGCCTCGCCAACCGGTTGACCGCCGGCGACCTCGATCTCGACCGCGAAACCCACCGGGTGCGCCGCGGCCACCGCGACATCGCCCTCGGGCCCACCGAGTTCCGGCTGCTGGATTACCTGATGGAGCGCCCCGGTCGCGTTTTCTCCCGGGCGCAATTGCTCGACGGCGTGTGGGGATTGTCGGCCGAGATCGACGAGCGCACCGTCGATGTGCATGTCGGGCGGCTGCGCAAGGCGCTGTCGCGCGGTCGTGAGCGCGATCCGATCCGAACCGTGCGGGGCGCCGGTTACGCCTTTGACGAAACCTTCGGCAAGGGCTGAGGCCTTGCTCCGGCCTGTGAGGCGGCGCTCCCTTTAGAGGATGAGGTCTTCCCCGAACTGATCTGCCGGCAGCGGCACCGTGAACTGAATACCGACGCCATTCCCGAAGGCGCGCACCACACGTCCCGGCGTCGAACCCAGCATGACGATGCTGCCGAGGGGCGGCCGCTGGTCCGCGATGATGGCGGCGCCCGAAATCGAGATGTCGAGCAGCCGCACTGCCATCTCGGTGCCGTCGTCCATGCGCAGGGTGGTGCGGAGGTGTTTCGGAACGATACGCCCGTGACGGCGATCTTCCGGCAAGCCGAGCGCCTGCCGGTTGGCCAGCCAAGTCAGCTGATCGGCCCATTTCTCTCGCTTGATCAACGGCACGCTGAACCCGAGCGCGAAACCGTGCGAAAACTGGCGCGCGACCGTGCCTTCGACACGGCCGATCTGCTCCAGGTAGCAGACAACGCGCTCGCCGACCTCTCCCAGCACCGGCGCCACCAGGGCCAGGCCGCCGGGCGACATGTCGATCGATTGACAAGGGTATTCCTGACGGTCGGCCAGCATGTAGCGGCCGAGCAGCACGACGCCGACGCGTTGATGGCGGCGGCGTTCTTCCGGTCTGTGATCGAGCTTGCGCTGCGGGGTCATGAACGACGCGTCGAGAGGGGCGGTTCGGATGACCTTGGCATACCGGTCTTAACGCGGACTTGCTTGGGCGCTGCCGTTACGTCACCGTTGCGTCCGCCTTCGTAAACCACGAGGTGGGCCCGTCGTATGCCCCCGGTAAACCGCATCGGTGCGGCGTGCTGCATGGCGGCGCTCTCGGCACGTGCGTCTAGGGCGCGCCATCCTGCGAGGCTCAGCGGCGCCAGCGGCAGCAAGCCGATCCAGCTCGGCGTGCCGGCCGGCACGAGGCTGCACAGCAGCCGCGCCTGGGTGCGGCCGTGATGCCGTAGCGGAAGTACCAACAATTCAAAGGCCGTGACGGTATCACCCGCGGGAGCACCGGACACGCCGAACAACATCGGCTGGGTGTCGTCCAGAACGCCGTCGAGGAGCGTGCGCATCTCCGGCGCCGCGTCGTCCGACCAGAGATCGTCGAAATCGGCACCCTTCATCTCGCGCCGGAACAGCGCATCCAATCGCGTGCCGCTGAGGCGGATCGTGAAGCGTCGCTCCGACGCCGGGCCGTGCACCTCGAGCATGAAGGTATGGGCCAGCATGCCCCGCATGGCTGCGGGGTCGAGGTCGTGCCTGTCGGGCGCGACGCGTCCCCGGCACAAGGAATGCCAATATTCGAACACCGCTTGCGAGGTTGCCAGCTTCATGACTTGCGCCCCTGTGTGGATGCGGCGCGCCATTGTTCCGAAACAGGACGCCACATCGCTGTCGAGAGGAAAAGAGCAGGAGCGATGCCAGCCGGTGGCGGACCTTTCCGGTCGCAGCCGAAGCCGCGGTCGGCTAATCTCATGGATCGCGATAAGGCCTCAGGACACACCTTGCAATCCGACCGCTCAGAACCCGTCTTCAACATTCCCGCGGTGATCCTCGCGGTTCTCGGCGTCCTGGTGCTGGTCCAGGCCGGGCGAGGGCTGCTCGGGGCGGGCAGCGACATGGCGATCGTGTCGCGCTTCGCCTTCGTGCCGGGCCGGCTGACCTTCGCGGTCGACCCGATGGGAGTCGTCCGGCATCTCGCCGCGGGTCAGAACAGCGCCGCGGGGGCCCAGCAATCCGCTTGGGCCGACATGCTGCTCCGCCGCGGTGGGTCGGCGCCATGGAGCCTGCTGACCTACGCGCTGTTGCACGGCGGCTGGACGCATCTCGGCCTGAACGGCGTCTGGCTGGTGGCGTTCGGCACGCCCGTGGCCCGGCGTTTCGGTGCCGCTCGCTTTCTCCTGTTCATGGCCGTGACGGCGGTCGCCGGCGCCCTGGCGCACTGGCTTTGCTTCCCATTCGGGTTTCTGCCCGTGGTGGGGGCTTCGGCCGCCATCTCGGGTCTCATGGGGGCTGCCGTGCGCTTCATGTTCCAGGGGGAGGCGCCGGGAGCGGACCTTCGCCGGGTCGTCCCGTTGGGGCTCGCCGTGGTGTTCCGCGACCGGCGGGCCTTGTCGTTCGTGCTCGTGTGGTTCGTCACCAACGGCTTGTTCGGGGTCGGGGCGCAGACGATGGGCTTTTCCGATGCGCCTGTGGCTTGGCAGGCCCATCTGGGAGGCTTTCTGGCCGGCCTCGTGTTGTTCCCATGGTTCGACCCCAGCGGTTCCGCCGCCCTCGCGGTGGAACCGCAGGATGTCATGTCGCTCGACCCGGCCGACCACGGCCAAGCGTCAGATGGGGAAGCCAGCGAGCCGCGTTGACGCCTCCTCTCGGCTCGGTGTAGCTTGATTGCGTGGTGATTTCGCTGACTTGCCGCCACGGTAAACAAAGCGCTAAGGGCCGAGTTCTTTCGAGCCTCTCCCCGATCCGGTCATGCTGCGAGCCTTTGGCGCGTGGCTGATGGACAAGCGCCGGCGCAGCGGGATGGAGAGTGTGATGGCAAGCGATAATCGCATCGCCTCGTTGAGGCCCGCGACCCGGCTCGTGCATGGGGGAACCCTGCGGTCGCAATTTGCGGAAACCTCCGAGGCCCTGTTCCTGACCCAGGGCTATGTGTATCCGAGCATGGAGGCCGCCGAGGCCCGCTTCAACGGCGAGGACCCCGGCTTCATCTATTCGCGGTTCTCGAACCCGACCGTGGCCATGTTCGAGGAGCGGATGGCCCTGCTCGAAGGCGTTGAAGCGGCGCGGGCCACCGCCACCGGCATGGCGGCCGTCACGGCTGCCATCATGGGGCAGGTGAAGGCCGGCGACCATGTGGTGGGCGCCAAGGCCTTGTTCGGGTCGTGCCGCTACGTGATCGAGGATCTGCTGCCGCGCTTCGGTGTCGAGACGACCCTGGTCGATGGCGAAGACCTCGACCAATGGCGAAGCGCCATGCGGCCCAACACCAAGACGCTGTTCCTCGAAAGCCCGACCAACCCGACGTTGAGCCTCGTCGATATCGCGGCTGTGGCCGAGATTGCCCATGCGGGCGGCGCGACCCTGGTGGTCGACAACGTCTTCGCAACCCCGATGCTGCAGAGCCCGCTGCAGCTCGGGGCCGATTGCGTGGTTTATTCGGTGACCAAGCACGTCGACGGGCAGGGGCGTTGCCTTGGCGGCGTCATCCTGGCCAGCAAGGCCTTCATCGAAGCCCACGTGCACAACCTGTTGCGCCAGACCGGCCCCGCCATGTCGCCTTTCACGGCCTGGGTCATGCTGAAGGGCCTGGAAACCCTCGACCTCAGGGTGACGGCCCAGAACGCCGCTGCCGCGATCGTCGCGGACTTCCTGGCCGAGCAGGGCGTCATCGAGCGGGTGATCTATCCGTTCCGCGCCGATCACCCCCAGCACGCGCTGGCGAAGCGCCAGATGCGGGGTGGTGGCACCCTGGTGGCCTTTGAACTGGCCAACAAGGCCAAGGCATTCCAGGCCGCCAATGCGCTCCGGATCATCGCCATCTCGAACAATCTCGGCGACTCGAAGAGCCTCGTCACTCATCCGGCCACGACGACGCACCAGCGTCTCCCCGCCGAAGTGCGGGCCGGCCTTGGCATTGGGGAAGGCATGCTGCGCTTGTCGGTCGGGCTTGAGGATGTCGAGGACCTGAAAGACGATCTCAGCCAAGCTTTCGAGAGCCTCGGCCGTTAAGGCTGGGCTTTCGCATCAACAAGGAGGAATCGCGCACATGTACACGGCCGTGACGGAAGGCATCCAGGTGACCGTGACGCCCGCGTTTCTCGCCGAACGATCGGATCCCGATCAGGACCAGTATTTCTGGGCCTATACGATCGAGATTCTCAACCGCGGGCCGCGGCTGATGCAATTGATCGCCCGCCATTGGCTGATCACCGACGGTAACGGCAAGCTCGAAGAGGTGCAGGGCTTGGGCGTGGTGGGCGAACAGCCGGTGCTAAAGCCGGGCGAAACCTTCCGCTATACCTCGGGCTGCCCCTTGGCGACCCCGACCGGCATCATGGCCGGGACTTACACGATGACCGATGAGGATGGGATATCGATCGAGATCGAGATTCCCGCCTTCTCGCTGGACGTGCCGGAGATGCGCCGCGTCCTCAATTAGGCGGGCCGGCAGCACGCTCGTCTACGCACGCGCCTGGTTTGACCGCGACCCGGAGGCAGGGCGCGACCGCTCAGCGAGCCCGCAGTGAGGCGCCCACCCGCTGAATGGTCATGCTGCCGAGCGCCGTCACCAGCTTGGCCGGCGGGATCTGTCGGCGCGCCTCGTCGTTGCACCAGTATTCCACAAGCCCGTGGCGGATGACCTTCAGGAACTGCCAGAAGGCTGACGAGATACGCAGATCCGTCATGGCCAGGATGGCCATCGTGGCGGCGGCACTGCGATCGTCGCGGCGCCAATAGCGCAACAGCCCGGATCGGACCACACGCAACTCGGGCTCGCGGCGGCTGCAAACGTCGTGAAGCGCCGTGGCCACCATGCGGCGGCTGCGCTGCGTCCGACGGCGGGCGCGGCCGTAATGCCGGAACGCCTTCTCGAAATCGGCCGGATGTCGACGCAGCGCATCGCGCAGGCGAATGCCGTCGCTGATCCCGACCGTCATGCCGGTCGCGGTCAACGGGTGACAACTGCCGCCGGCATCGCCAACCAGCACGACGGCGCCCTTGTGGGTGGCCTCGGCGATCACCTCGGCGCTGCGGAACCCGAGCGGCTTCTGCACGCGGATCGTTTCCGCGACCTGATGCCGAAACGGTTCCGGAATGGCTGCAAGCAAGGCCTCGCGATGATCCACGGGCGTCAGGCCGTCCTGCTCGAGAGGCTGATCGAACATGACGCGAGCACGGCCGTTGCCAATCTCGTAAGCCAGCACCACCGACGATCCGCCCATGATGACATGGCCGAAGCCCGGCGCCGGCAAGGCAGCGTTCTCCACCACGTAGCCTGAAATGTTCGAGATGCTGCGCCGGCTATGGGCGATGCCGACCATGCTGCGCACGGCACTCGCGGCGCCATCGGCCACCACCAGCATGCGGCACCGGATGACGTCGAGGCCGGACGGCGCTTCGATCGAAACGACAGGCGCCTTGGGATCGGTGAGGTCGACCGACTTCACGCGCGCGTCGTCGATGAAACTGATGTGGTCGAGCCGGCGTGCCGCCTGATCGAGGTTGCGCCGCAACAGGCCGTAGTCGACCGCCATGGCGCAGGGCGCCCGCCCGGCTTGACGCCCATAGCGCAAGGCGATCTTCGATGACGCGTCACCGGCGTCCGGAATGACCGCAAAGCCGTGGATCATCACCGCCTCCGCGAAGGCCTCTTCGGCAAACAACCCGAGTTCGCGCAAACCCGCCACACCGAGAGGGTGGATCATCTCACCCGCAAGGCGACGATCGGTGCGCTGGCCGGGTTCGACCACGACCACCGACATGCCGGATTCACGCAGGGCCGCAGCGGCCGCAAGCCCCGCGATGCTGCCGCCGGCAACAACGACGTCGACCTCACGCATGGGTGAGGCGGTCCAGTTGGGTCAAAGCCATGAGGGGGAAGTAAGTATTGTAGAGGCGGTAGTCCAGCATCGCAGTCCCGAAGAAAACGCCATTCACGCTATCGCGCGGCCAATCGCCCGTCTCGTCCTGATGGAGCCTCAGCCATGCGCCCCCACGCATCGCCGCCACACCCGGCTTCTCGCTCGTACACAACAAGGCCAAGGTCGCCCATGCCGTGGATATCACCAGACTCTCGGGATTGTCGACGTATGTACCTGTCGCACAACCCGAAAAGTGCTCGCCCCAGCCGCCGTCGCCCTTTTGCCTCGCTTCGAGCCAAGCGCGAGCAGCCTGAATCGAGGCATGGTCTGTCGCAAGGCCGACATCTCGCAAAGCCGTCAGGGCGAACAAGGTTCCATAGACCGCGTTGATCCCCCAGAATCCTGGCCAGCTGCCGTCCAGGTTCTGGCGCGACAGCACGATCGCGGTACCCTGCCGGACGGCCTGCTCCGCAGCGGCACGATCGATCGGCGCCTCCGTGTCGAGGATGCGGCGCAGGGCGCGGATCGCCGATGCGGTGCACTCGACATAGGTGAGCTCCGTCATGCAGCGACCGAACATTTCGGACGGGTTGAGAGTCTCCAGGAACCGAGCCCCGCGCCGGCGTTCATAGCTGCCGAAGCCGCCGTCTGCGTTTTGTCGGCTCAGGATGAAGCTGGCCGCCTCGGCGAGGTGCTGCGGCGATATGCGCTGATCGGGATCGATCAAACCCGGGTGGTCGTGACAGGCCAGCAGGGCCAGTACGGCTTCGGCGGTGCAGTCGCTGACCGGCCAGGCCTGCGTACCTTCGGTGAAGCACCATCCACCCAGGATGGTGTCGCGGTCTTCCGCGATGCGATCGGGCAGTTCCGTCGTGGCCTGCATGGTGCGAAGCCGGTCGTAGCCGCGCCGCATCGCATCCCCATGCTCCTCGACCGAGCCGATGGACCCATCAGCGAGAGCCTGCAAAGCGAAGCTCGTGTCCCAGGCCATCGACCGAGCCCCCGCATAACGCAGGCCGTCTGTCGCATCGTTCCAGCACCAATATTCGGCGCCGGCGAGGCTTGCGGCAGCATCCGGGTCGGCTGCATTGGCATGATGAAGCGCCAGCGTGTTCAACAGTCCGCTGACCGGGGACAAGCCCTGGAACCCGGTGGCGCGCTGCTCATAGCGAATGCGCGCCAACGCGTTGCGGAGAGCCCTTCGACGCAGGAGTTCAGACCCCGGCATGGCCCGCCACAGCGGCCCGAGCACCCGCGTCGCCGCATAGGCGATCGACAACACCGGGCCGGGCAGCTCGTGCAGATCGGTCGCGGCCACCGCAACCGCATGCCGGGCGCCGCGCGCCCCCGCAAGCCCGGGCAGTTCGGCCCGGATATCGTCGAGTACAGGGCCAAGATCGGCGTGGAAGCGCACGCCGCCCAGATAGGCCATAGCGAGGTAGATGTACCGGGTGTGGCAGTAGAACCGCAAAGGTGAGAGTGCCGAACCGCGCGGCAGCAGAAAGAGCTCGGCCGGGCAGGCGTTCAGGTCGGCCCAGTCGTAGAGGCCGACGAGCGCCATCCAGAAGCGGCCCCATTGCGGATTCGCCAGAACGCCGCCGGGCTGCCGGCTCAGGAAGGCCCGGGCCCCGGCCAGCATGGCATCGCCGGCCGGAACGCCAAGGAGACGAGCCGCGATATACACCACCGTGGTGACGAATACGTAGGAGTGTGACTCGGGGTGCAGCCCCCACCCGCCATCGGGGCGCAACGTCACACGGAACTGCTGCACCATGCGGTCGCGTCGTGCGCCTGTCGGGCACTGGCCGACACAGGCCTGCACGATAGCGGCCTGCGCGGTGACGACCGGGCTCCACACCACCTCGGCTTCCCACGATCCGTCGGGGTGTTGCAGGCCAGCGAGGCAAGCCTGCCCGCGCGCGACGCTCGAGCCCGTCCGCGATGTCAGGTCTGCGGTGCTGTTCATCCGGTCGCGTCTGGCTCCATGGGGTAGGGCGGCCTTGTCGGGTCGGCGCGTCTCGCACTAGAAGGACTGGTCGGGAGACACCGTCTTGTTCTACCGGACGGGATCGATGCGCAAGAGCTCGCTGCAGGTCTGGCCGCGGTGGTTCACCGGATCACCGAGGCTGAATTCCTGATCGCGACTGAGAACCGGCCTAGCCGCCTTGAGCACAGGGTAGCGCTTCAGGTCTGGCCCGGCCTCAGCTTGTAAAAGATATGGTTACCGATCTTGTCGGCCCGCACCAGGCGGCGAGCCCAGCGCGGTCGCACGTAATTGGCGTGGTAATGGGTCGCGTCACCGATGTCGGACACATAGGCGGCGCCCTCCAGAACTTCGCGCGCGACCCGCGCCGCACGGCTCCAGGCCGCCGGCTCGGTGACGTGGAGCGCGTGGCCTTCGCACGCGAAGGAAAACTGGCAGGCGTTGCGGCGCTGCTGGTTCTGGAACACTACGCCACAGATCGAGGCAGGGTAGAGCCCGCTCATGGCGCGGTTGAGCACCACCTGCGCCACGGCGGCCTGCCCTTCTTCGGGCTCGCTGCGTGCCTCGAAATAGACGGCCTCGGCCAGACAATGTTGTTCCGCCGCGGCGTTTTCGCCGCTGAGGAGCGCCGCATAGGTCGGCGTTGGCTCGACCACGCCCATCACCACGGTGGTGCCGCTTGCCAGTACGCCGTTCGTGCCGCGGGAGAATTTCGGCAAGGGCGCGATCTGGATCGGGGTCGAGCCGGCTTCGACCGGCGTGGAGGAGGCGAGGACCGAGGCGCGGGTCACGGCGGGCGACGACCCGTCCTGGTGAGACGGCTGGGTTGTGCCGGTGCCGCCAGCCGACGGGGAAGCGGCCGCAAAGGATTGCCGCGTCGTCAAGGCGACGCCGTCGGGGAGGGGCATAAAATGCGCCACGCTGTCGGGTCCAGGCGGCGCATCGCCGGGCGGGATCAACTCATGCGGCGGCGCTCCGTCGTCGCCGTCGGCGAAGACGACCGCGGCGCGGACGTAGTCCGGCAGGGCTCCGCGCCGTCGGAGACCGATCTCAAAGGTGGGACGCAAGCCGATCGAGGGATCGCCCTTGGGGGCGCGGTTCACCTCCGGCACAGAGCCATGGTCGGCTTTGACGACAATGCGGGGGTCGGTCTCGTCGGGCGTGGCATCGAGATCCGGTCGGCTGCCGACATTGAGCCGGGCCTCCCGCACGATGCCGTCGCGGGCCAAAGACTGCAGACTGTCGCGCACGCCCGCATCAAAAATGTCCATGGCGGGAACCAGCACGCCCGGTTGGCCGAGCCCGACGGCGCTCAGCGTCGCACGGGTGGCGCCGATCACCGGATCCTGGCCCGCATCGGCCACGAAGGACATCAACAATCCGATCGCCAAGCACCAGGGCGCAACCGTCCAACCGGCCCAGAACAAGGGGCTGTGGGATCGGACCCGTGATCGAACCGCGACGCGCCTGCGGGCCATGCTGCTTCCCGACGGCCGTCGCCCCGCTGCCCGAACGGCATCGACGAAAACCACATCGCCGATTTATCGGTGCGCAGGCTTGACGAAACGTTAAGGCGTCGAGGCCAGCGGCTCGGCACGAGGTGCGGCCCGGGTGTAGGTGCGCGCGGCCTCGATGTTGGCCAGGAACTGCCGGGTGCTTTCGGTCCAGGAGAATCGCATCGCGTGGGCCCGCGCTTGCGCCTTGGGGATCGCGAGGGCCGCCAGGCAGGCAGCACGGAGGTCGTGGCTCAGCACGCCGGCGCCGCTCGTGCCGATCACGTCGAGCGGGCCGCCGGCCGGGTAGGCCGCAACCGGCAGGCCGCTCGCCAGGGCTTCCAGCAACACAATGCCGAAAGTGTCGGTGCGGCTCGGAAAGACGAACACATCGGCGCTGGCATAAAGACGGGCCAGATCTTCTCCGGTGCGGGTGCCCAGGAAGGTCGCACCGGCATGCCGCGCCTGCAGCTCCGCCTTGGCCGGGCCGTCGCCCACCACCACGCACGACCCC
Source organism: Lichenihabitans sp. Uapishka_5 (assembly GCF_033947565.1). Lineage (NCBI taxonomy): Bacteria > Pseudomonadati > Pseudomonadota > Alphaproteobacteria > Hyphomicrobiales > Lichenihabitantaceae > Lichenihabitans > Lichenihabitans sp. Uapishka_5. The sequence continues at coordinate 163,746 of NZ_JARPVX010000001.1, read as the reverse complement.
GGCAGGTCGAGCGACAGGAATTCGTCGAGGTTTTTCTCGACCGCGACGCGCCCGACCGACAGGAAGATCGGCCGCGGCAGGTCGAGAATCGATATCTCGCGCGGATGGTAGAGCGAGGCATCGACACCGCGCGACCATCGCATCACCCGTTGAAAGCCGCGGCCGGTCAGCTCGTCCGCGAGGCCATCGGTGGCGACCATCACGCCGTGGCTTGCATTGTGGAACCAGCGCAGCGCCGCGAAGGTCAGGCCGCGCGGCACCGGCAGGCGGGCCGCGAGATAATCCGGAAAACGCGTGTGAAAGCTGGTCGTAAAAAGGCGCCCCTGCCGCAGGCAGGCACGCCGCACCGCCAATCCGATGGGACCTTCGGTGGCGATATGGACATGATCGGGTCGGATCGCCTCGAGGTGGCGGCCCATCGCGGTGGCGCCCACCAGCGCGAGCCGGATGTCGGGGTAGCTCGGCAAGGCGATGGTCCGCCGACCTTCCGGCGTGATCATCGTCACCGCAATGCCGATACGGCCCAGTTCCGCGGCGGTCGCCTGCAGGGACCGCACCACGCCGTTGACCTGGGGATGCCACGCGTCGGTGGCGATGGCGAGGCGCATCAGGCGTATTCGGGTTCGGCGATCTCCCCCAAGCCTTCCGGCTCCCGTTGCGGTCGCAGCGCCCTCCATTTGAGGATCTCGAGAGACCCGTCGAAATGTTCCGCGACGGCGGTGCAGCTTTCCACCCAGTCGCCCGTGTTGACGTAGCTGACGCCATGCAGGTCGCGAATGACCGCGTGATGGATGTGGCCGCAGATGATGCCGTCGAATCCATGCTTCGAGGCATACTCCGACAAGACGTCCTCGAAGGCTCCGATGAAGTTGACGGCGTTCTTCACCTTCAGCTTGGCCCAGGCCGAGAAAGACCAATAGGGCAGCCCTAGCTTGCGCCGGCCGTAGTTGAAGTACGTGTTGCAGAACAAGGCCGCCTGATAGGCCCAGTCCCCCAGAAAGGCGAGCCAGCGGGCATGGCGGATGACGATGTCATATTCGTCGCCATGAGTGACGTGGTAGCGGCGACCCGCAGCCGTCACATGGGTGGCGTTGCGCACCACCTGGATGCCGCCCATGCTCAGCCCGGCATAATCGCGCGCAAAGTCGTCGTGGTTGCCCGGAATAAAGATGATGCGGCAGCCCTTGCGGGCTTTTCGCAAGAATTTCTGGACGATGGTGTTGTGGGCTTCCGGCCAATACCAGCCGGACCGCAATTGCCAGCCATCGATGATGTCGCCGACCAGATAGATCGTCTCGGCATCGTTGTGGCGGAGGAAGTCGAGGAACAGTTCGCCCTGGCACCCCTTGGTGCCGAGATGCAGGTCCGAGATGAACAGCGTGCGAAATCGCGCCTGGGGCTTCATGGCGTCATCCGGCTCCTCTCGCGTCGAGGCGTCGTCAGCTAGGCCAGCCCCACGTGGCATGCGTGTGACGCTCTTGGGTGTCGTCGATCCGAAGGGGTCGCGGTGTGTTTTTCGAAGCACGGCGCGCGTCAGGGCCTCGATCACCATGCGGTTTGCCGCGGCGTCACCGTCCCGCCCTTCGCGCACCCTTGTCCGCCCATGCGTTCCGTTCTGTATTTCGAACGATTTCGTATAGTATGAGGAACACTGTTCATACGACCAGGATGGATTGCGACATGGGTGTCGAAGGCAGGGACAAGGCTCGCGTGCTCGAGGCCGGCGCCCTGGCCTTGACGGGGCAGCTCGGCAAGACCGTGCAGCGCCTGCGCAAGACCTACAACATGTCCTTGTCGGAATTGGCCGAGCATTCGGGCGTCGCGAAGTCGATCATCAGCCAGATCGAACGCAACGAAACCAACCCCACCCTCGCCACCATCTGGCGCCTGACGCAGGCGCTCGACGTGTCGATCGACCGGGTGTTGCAGGGCGCGGACGACGACGCCTTCGTGGCCAAGACCACGCGGGCCGACACCCCCATCCTGGTATCCGACGACGGCCGCTGCCGGCTCGCAATCATCGGCTGGATCAAGACGGTCGACTGGCTGCAATGGTACGATTTTGCCGCCGACCCAGGCGGGCAGCTCGAATCGGAAGCGCATCAACGCGGCTCGATCGAGTGTCTTTCGGTGCTCGACGGAGAACTCGAGGTCGAAGTCGCGGGGACGCTCGATCGGGCCAAGGCGGGCGAAACGCTGCGCTACCGCTGCGACCGGCCGCATGTGATCCGCAACTGCGGTCCCGTCACCGCCCATGCCACCATGGTGTGCATCTTGAAGGCCGCGGTCATGGATTGACCGGCCGCCCGCGTCGCGGCTTCTCATCCCCAGAGGTCAGCGGTCGGAGGGTGGATGATCGAGCCGTCATAGTGCAGCCCCGGGTCCCGGTCTTGCGCCAGAAGCAGCGGCCCATCGAGATCGACGAACCGGGCCCGGGCCGCCAGCAGCATGGCCGGCGCCATGGCGAGCGATGTCCCTACCATGCATCCGACGAAAAGTCCGAAGCCAAGCGCCTCGGCTTCCGTGCAGACCGCCAAGGCTTCGGTGAGGCCCCCCGTCTTGTCGAGCTTGACGTTGATCAGGCCGTAGCGGTCGCGGAGCGCAGCCAGGCCCTCACGGGTATGGACGCTCTCGTCGGCGCAAAGCGGCACGGTCGTGCGGATTGTGGCCAGCAGAGCGTCCTGCCCGGCCGGGAGCGGTTGTTCCACCAGGGCGACGCCGGCTTTCTCGCAGGCCGCGAGGTTCTCGGCCAGAGTATCGGAAGTCCAGCCTTCATTGGCATCGACGATCAGCGTCGCCTCGGGTGCCGCAGCCCGCACGGCCGCAATCCGGGCCACGTCTCCGTCACACCCGAGTTTGATCTTCAACACGGGACGGTGGGAGGCAGCCGCCGCAGCCGCAGCCATGCGGTCGGGGCTATCGAGCGAAAGCGTAAAGGCTGTGGTGGCCGGCGCCAACCGATGCAGCCCCGCCAAGCTGGCGACCGGAACCTCGAGGCGCTTCGCTTCGAGGTCCCACAAGGCGCAATCGACCGCGTTGCGGGCCGCCCCGGCGGGGAGCAAACCCTGCAACACGCCCCGCGAGGCACCCGCTTCCAGTTGCGGCCGGATCGATTCGATCTGGGCCACCACGCTTTCGAGGCTTTCCCCGTATCGTCCATAGGGCACGCATTCACCGCGCCCGCGAACCCCATCCTGCATCACGGTCGCCATGACGACGACGCTTTCCGTTTTGATGCCGCGGGCGATTGCGAAAGGCTGCGCCAGAGCGAAGCGCTCCACCGCAACCGTCAGCACCCGCCTCATCGGTCGAGCCGCCTAGTCAAGCCGGCCCGCCGCATGAGCCAGCATGGCGTAGACCTTGCCGGTATCGGAGGCGAGGTAGCTTCGTGACAGATTGCCGTCGCGATCCTGCGGCTCGGCTTCGCGCAGCACCCGTTCGAACTCCTCCGTGTAGCGCAACACCGTGTCGCGGAATGCAACGTCGCTGCGAACGCGGCGCCGAATCTCCTCGAGCGTCTGCTGGCCTGCCGCCGTGTAGACACGACGCCCGAAAGCATTGCTTTCGCCCCGACGGTAATGCTCCCAGGCGTCCATCAGCGCGTCCGCGTTGATGAGCTTGGTCACATCGAACGACAGGCTGTGGAGCGGTTCCTCGCCGTTCGCGGCCGGCGGCGCAACAGCCTCGCCGTCGCCATCGCCATCCTCGGCCGAAGCCCTGGCCAGAAGATCGGACAGCCAGCCGCCGTTGCGGTCCACGGGTGCGGCGCGTGTCGGAGCAGCCGAGCGGGTCCGCGCGGCGTCACGCGCCGGACGGACCGGCGGGGTCGAGGGGCGCAGATCCAAGGCCGGCGCCACGGGCTCCCGGGTACCGGCGTCACCGGCCTGGCTTGCGGCTGCCTCGAAGCTTGGCGACACGCGTCCCAACAGGTCGGTGAGCGACGCAAGCGTCCGCACCTGCTCGTCGAGAACCGTGCGAACCTGCCGGGCCTGATCGGCCGTTTCGCGGGGGAGATCGACCGTGATGCGCTTCAGGTCGTCCCGCGTCGCGGTCAACTCGCGCTGCAAAGCCGCCGCCATTCCGCGCACTTCCGTCGAAGACTGGCGGAACTTCTCGAGCGTCTTGCCGAACATGCCGCCAACATCAGTGACGGCCTGCTCGAACAACCCGCTGAGTTCCACGGCCGCGTCCTGCCGCACCTGGGCGGCCTGAGCCCCGAGGGTGTCGAACTGCTGCGCGATGATGCCCTGCGCATGCCGGGTCGCCTCGACGACGCTGGCTTCGAGCTGACGGGTTTGCTGGCCCGTGTGGCTCACCGCGTCTTCGATCCGACCGGAGAAGCTGTGCATCAGGCTGCCGAGGTCCTCGGTCCGCTGGCCCAGGGCATCGAACAGCCCTTCGAGGGCCAGCCGGCGCCGTTCGACGTCACCGTCGAGTTCCTGCTGCACATGGGCCAGCGTGCGGGCCGCGGTGACGAGCGAGCGATGCTGCGCTTCGATCGATTGCGCGACGCCATCGGCGTCCTGCACCGTCGAGGCCGCGGCCTCGCTGACGGCTTCAAGCCGTCCCGCCACATCGCTCACCGATCCTTGCAGACCGTTGATGCGTGCCGCGAGCGTGCGATCGACCGCCGACAGCTTCTCACCCGCAAGGACAATCAACTGCCCCAGCGAGGCGGTGGCGCCAGACACTTCATCGAGGAGGCCGCCCAGTTCGACCCGCAACCGCTCCGTCGACCCCGAGACGGCGCCTACGTTCCGATCGACCGAAGCATCAAGCAGATGCTGCAGGGCACCGCCGGCATCGCGTAGACCACCGGCGAGTTCGGCCTGCCGTTGCGCCAAACGATCCAACAAGGTGACGCTGCGCTCATCGATCGTCGCCGCGATGGCCTGCCCGGCCTCGGCTAGAAGGCGCGAGGCTTGGTTGCCACGCGCGGACAGCAACTCGACGAGCTCCCGTCCCCTTGTGTCGAACAAGGTCTTCAGCGCATCCGAACGGGTCGCGAGAACGGTCTCGAGACCGTGACCGCCCTGTTCGACAAGGCTTGCCAGCGCTTCCAAGCGTCCGTCGAGAGCGGCGTGGACATCGTCGAGCCGTCCCGCGACGGCATCGCGGATCTCGCCCGAGCGGGCGCCGAGCGTATCGTCGAGGTGGCGGGTGGCCTCCGCCAGCACGGTTTCCAAGCTTTGCGTGGTCGTGCCGAGAGACTGCTCGATTTCGCCCGATCGCGAAATCAGCGTTAGGCTGATCTCGGAGCCGCGCGTTCCCAGCACACCGTCAAGGTCGGTCACGGTGCGCCCGAGCACATCCGTCAAGGCGTCGATGTGGCCGCCAAGCGACTGGCCGATCTGCTCAGTGCCGCCGGCGAAAACATCCGCCACATCCCGCGCGTGCCCCGCCAAGGCCGATCCGAGATCGCGCTTCGACCGGTCGAGCATCGTGCCCAGGGCGTCGTTCTGATGTTCGAGCGTCGCGCGCAGACTCTCGGCGCGCTCCTGGAAGTCTGCCTGCACGGCGCTGGCGCGCTCGGTCAAAGCCACACTGCTTTGCATCACCGCGGCGGCATGCTGGCCGAGCGCCACGTCGATGGCGCCCGTGCCGGCCTGTAGCGCCTCGTGAATGGCGCCAGCATGGCTTTCGAACACCTCGTAAGCTCCGCGCACCTCGCTCGCCAGCGCCTGGCCCTGCGCCGCAGCAGCGCTGCGGAGTTCGGCCACCCCCTCGGCCACGGTCTCCTTGATGGCCGCCACATGCGCCATCACAGCGTCATGAATTGTGCCGCCGCGCGACTCGAGCGTCGCCTCGACATCCTGGATGCCTGAACCGAGCAGGCTTTCGATGTCCTTCAGCCTGGCGTCGAGCCCGTCCTGGAGGAAGGCGACCCGGCGCTCCAGGGCGACCCCGATCTGCTCCGATCCGGCGTCGAAGGCGGCCCGGATGCCGGCGACCTGCTGGTCCATCAGGGACGCGATCCCATCGGCGCGGCCATCGAGGGCCGATTGCAGTGCCAGAGCCTGACCGCCGATCAGCCCATCGACGCGTTCGGCGGTCGTCTGCAGCGTGCGTACCGCAGCCTCGCTTCCCGTGTCGAGGCGACCCGCCACGACCTCGAGCCTCGACACGACATGCCCTTCATAGCGTTCGATCTGCTGGTCCATGGCGGACAGCACGCCCCCGGTCCGGCTGCCGAAAGCCTGATCCAGGCTGGAAAGCCGGTCGAACAGCGTGTCAGCCAGCGTGTTGGACCGCGTCGTCAATCGCGCATCCACCTCTGCGGCACGCCGATCGAGGGCTTCCGCCATGTCGCGACCGCCTTCGCCTAGCGCATGGGCCATGTCCATGATGCGCTGCGTCAGCGCCTCATTGAGGGCCGAGGCGCGCGCTTCGAGATCGGTGTCGACCCGCGACATCACGGCATCGAGCGACACCTCGATCATCTGGGCCTTGCCGCCGAGCCGCTCCTCGAAAGCGGTCATCTGTGCTTCGAGACCTTCGGTGGTTTCACGGGCGTGATCGCCCATGCGCGCCACAAGGCCTTCGCCATGCTGGCCAAGCGATTGCTCAACCGCGCCGATGCGCTCGTTGACGGAGCTCACGAGATGGTCGGAATGGCGACCCATGCGGGTGTTGAGTTGATCGCCGCTTTCCGCGAAGGCGCCCTCGATGCGATCCACGTAGCCAGCCAGTCGCGTCCCGATCTCCGACGTCTGCAGGTCGAGGCGCTCGGACAACCGGCCGCCTTCCTGCACCAGCGTCGTCTCGAACCGCGTCAGGCGCTGCGCCAAAGCGTCGTTAACCCGGTCGCCATGCACGCCGATTGCCGCCAGGGCCTCCGTGGCCACCACGGCGAAGCGCTGGCTCATGGTTTCCGCGCCATCGGTGATGCCCGCCAGGGATTGACGTGACGCCGCCAGGAACTTGTCGCGCAACTCGTCGGCCTGCGACACCAGCAGGTCGCGCATCATGCCTTCGCGTCCATCGAACGCGAGGGCGAGATCCTCGATCGTGCGTTCCATGCCGCTCCGGGCGAGGGCTGCCCGCTCTTCGATCAAGCTGGCGATGCGCTCGCCCGCCTGTTGCAGCAGGTCGGTGCATTCGCCCGCCAGGGTCGCCATGCGCCCTTGTGTTTCGGCGAGGGCCGCGTGGCGGGCATCCAGCAGCGCATCGATGGCTTGCCCCGACGTGTCGAGGAGCGCACGGGCCGACGACAGCCGGTCGTCCAGCACGATGGCGAACCGGTCGCCCGCCACCGCCAGCTCCTGCGATTTGCGCTCGATCACGGCCGCCAAGGCGGTTTCGGAATCGGCGAGATGCTGGCGCGTCGACGCGGAGGTCTCGTCCAGAACGGCTCCGACCCGCTCGCCCACCGACAGGATGTCACGGGCGCGATCTTCCATCAGGCGACCGATGTTCTGCTCGGTGATGTCGAGAGCACGCTGGGTTTCGCCCGACTTGCGGTCGAGTTCGGCCAGGAACCGCTCGCTGCTGCCGTTGAGCGCCGTCGTCCGGGCATCGAGCAACGAGGCGAAAGCGTCTTCGGATGCACTGAGCGCCAGACGCGCGGCTTCGACCTTACCGTCGAGCACGGTCGCGAGCGCGTCCCCGACATCCGCAAGGGCGCCCGAGCGCGCATCGACCAGGGTCGACAGATGGGCCTGCGCCGCATCCAGCGTCTGCTGCGCCGCGACGACTGCCTCCTCGAAGCGCGCTGCGATTCGTTGGCCCGCGGTCGACAGATGTTCCTCGCGTCCCGACAACACCTGCTCGAAGGCTTCCTGGGTGGTGAGCAGCGCACCCTGGCTCGCAGCGGTCCGCTCATCCAACAGCGTGACGAAGTCCTCACCGGCCACGCGGATCTGCTGTTCGCGGTCGGCCAAAAGCCGCTCGATGTCCTGCCCGGCCGCGGTCAGGCTTTGGCGGTTGGCATCGCTGCGCTCATCGATGACGGCGGCGATCCGCTCGCCGATCGCGGCCAGTTCGTCGGTCCGATCGACGAAGAACCGGTCGAGCGCGCCTTCCGACAAGCCAAGCGCCTGCCGCATCGCCTCAAGGCGCTCATCCAGCACGGCTGCAACATGGTCGGTCGACACCATCAGGTCGGCCACGCGCGTGTCGAGCAGCGCATTGACGGCACCATGGGCGGTCTCGAGCGTTGCCCGGGCGTCAGCGATCCTGTCGTCGATCTCATTGGCGACACGCTGACCGACATTGGCGAGCGCTGCGCTGCCGCCATCGTCGATGCGGGCCACGGCCTGTTCGAGCGCCGCGAGCGTTTCGCCACTGCGGGCCGCATGAGCGTCGAGCAAGGCAACCAGACGCTCGCTCGAGCCGGACGCCTCGGCGGTCCTGCTGTCGAGCAGTTGCGCCATGTCGCCATGCAGGCCCTCGAGCGTGGTCCGCAACGTCGCGACCTTGGTTTCCAAGTCGGCAGCGACGCGGCCACCGGCCTCGACCACCGCCGTCGTGTTGGTGCGGCCGGCATCCTCTGTCACCGACGCGAAGAGCGCGACGGTCTCGGCCATGCGCTCGGCATGAGCGGTGAAGAGGCCGGACATCGTGGTGTCGAGGTTGCCGAAATCGGCCACACGCGCGTCGATCAGCCGGCCGATCTCGGTCTGGGCGGCCGCGACATCGTCACGAAGCGCTGACACCTTGCCGTCCAGCATCCGGGCCAGCCGATCGCCAGCCGCCGACATAGCAATCCCGCCGGTTTCGCCGAGTGCTGCGAGACGCGTTTCGGCATCGGCCAACGTCGCGTCGGATGCGGCCGCATAGGAATCCAGCATGGCGACGAGACGCGCCTGAGCGGCCTCGACCTGCTGGCCACGGTCTTCCAAGGCGCGCAAAACGGCGTCCTGCGACGACGCGAGCGCCGAGCCGGTCGCTTCGCTGCCAGTGCGGAACTCGGCGACAATCCGATCCCCGGCCTCGACTAGATTCTGGCCGCGCTCCGCGAACAGGCGCTCCATATCGTCGTTGGCGGCCGTCAGGGCCGTTCCGAGAACGTCGGCCTGATGCCGGACGAGACCGGACAGCCGGTCCTGCGCCAGGGCAAGCGCGTCCGCCTGCTGGTTCACCGAGTCGTCGTGCAGAGCCATGATCTCCGCCATCGTGGTGCGCTGGCCCGCGAGCCGCTCCTCGAACTCGGCGGCAATGCGCTCGGCCGTGGCCGCGAGGCCGGCCTCATGGGTCGCAAAAGCCTGATCGAAGTAATGGGCAAGCCCGTTCAGGTTGCCCTGGGTCAGCGCGGCGGAGTCCTGCAGGCCCGCTACGGCCTCATCGACCTTTGCCGCGATTGCCGAGCGCTTGTCTTCGAACACAGCCTCGAAGCGATCGGCCTGCTGTTCGGACAGGTGAGCCAGATGATCCGTGACGGCGGCAAGCTGGTCGCGCTGCTCGGCAGCCGTGCGGTCGATCGCCACCGCCAGATCGGCGGTGCCGGACCTTGCATCGTCGGCCCGGGCGTCGAGAAGCGTCATCAGGCCCGCGTCACGCTGCGTCAGTTCGGTCAGATGCGTTTCGAAGGCAGTCCGCAGGGCTGTGGTCGCCTCCTGCAGAGCCAGCTCGACACGGGCAATGCGATCAGCACTGTCGCGCTCGATGCGCGCAGCCGTTTCACCGAGGGTCGCGTGGTGGCCGTCCAGGTCGTGGCTGAGACCGCCCGCTATCGTGGCATAGCTTTCCCGCATGCCGGCTGCCTGGGCCGCAAAGGCGTCGGCGGCTTCCGCATGGCGCGACGACAGGGTCGACAGATGGGCGTCGAACAAGCCGCGCAGCGTCGAACCCGCAGCCTCGACCGTGTCACGCAGGCGTTCGGTGCCTTCTGCGGACGCCGAAGCATAGAACTGGCCGGCATCGCGCAGGCTGTGCCCATGGGCCTCGAACGTGCTGGCAAGGTTGGACGCGGCGCCGTCCAGGGCGACCTGAATGGCGGAAGATCGATCGTCGAGCAGCGTGCGAATGCGATCTTCGACCGCCGCAAGCCCCTCCTGGCGCTCGTCGAAGACCGCTGCGAGGCTGACATTGGAATCCTGCACCGCCGCCTTGGCGGCCGCGGTCCGATCTGCCAGCAGATCCGCCACGCGGCTTCCTGCCGATTCCAGCGTTGCGGCGAGGTCGCTGCCCCGTACCGCGACCGTGTCGTGCAGGCGATCGTTCGTTTCGGCCAAACGCGCCACCAGCGAGGTACCGTGCGTGGCGAGGGTTTCCGTGACCCTGGCGCCGGCGGCCTCGAGCTCGGCCGCAACATCGCTGCCCTGCCGATCGAAGCGACCGACGAGGTCTTCGCCCGCCTGCTTCAGCTTGGCATCGACCTGATCGACGCGGCTGCCGAGCAATTGGGTGACGCTGTCGGTGGCATGGCTCAATTGTGCAGCCACATCGGCGCTGGTTCGCTGCAGCTGCTCCACGAGGTCGCTTCCGTGCGCCGCAAGGTCGCGGCTGACGGAGCCGTTGGTCTGCCCCAGGGCTTCGGAAATGTCCTCGGCTCGTGCGCTGAGCGAATCGGCCACACGGTGCCCGACCTCCTCCACCGTCCGGGCGATGCGATCGCCCGCGTCGTCGAGCTGGCGTCCCAGCATCTCATTGGCCGAACCGATTGCGGCGCGAACGCGCTCGGCGTTGAGCACCACGGCCTCACGCTCGCTTGCGAGCCCGTCCACCAGGGCGCGGATGCGCCGTTCATTGTCGGAATACGAGCGCTCGAGATTGCCGACCTCGGTTCGCACCATGGCTTCGAGCTCGCCGGCTCGCGCCAGGGCGCGCTCCAGGCCGTCGCCCATGGAGGCGACTTCGCGCCGGATCGCCTGCGACAAGGTGACGACCTGGTCGCCCGCCACGGCTTCGGGCTGCAACAGTCGCAAGGCCACCTCGGCGACAGAGCGGGTCGCGACGCGGAGTTCCTGCGCCCGGCGCAGCATGGAAGCGGCAAGGATGATGAACAGGATCGGGCCGAGGGTCAGGCCCGACACGATGCCCCATTCGGGGCGTGAGAATGTGGTGCGCAGCGGCCCCGCATGCTCGTAGATGCGCCAATAGATGAAGTAACCGCAGACCGCGAGCCAGGCGATGGCCAGCAGGGTCGCCATCGTGCCGATGCCGCGGCCCGGCGCGCTCGTAAGGCCGGGCGCAATCGGACGAGCAAAGCGAACGTCGTCATTGGCAGGTTGACGGGATGGATCGGCCCGACGAGGCACCGGGGCGTCGACGAGGCTTTCGCGCGCCGCGCCCACGAAGGCAGGCCCGGTCCCGGAAAAATCGCGGCTTTCGCTTTTGACGGGCGGCGAAGCCGTGGTGCCGACGTCGGCATCGTTCTTGGTGGCACCGGGCAAGGCTGGAACATCGAGCCCCGTCGCTTCGGGCAAGTGTTCGCCATCGAGTTTGGCCAGATTAAGGGCTTCCTCAATGGCCAGGAGCGCGGCTGCCGCGGGATCCCTGGCTTGGTTCTGCACGCTCATTCTCGCCTCATACGCAGACGGAGAAACGGCCCCTGCCACAGGACCGTCTTGGCATCTCCCGACAAAAGCCACCGAAGCACGCCGCCGCGCCGGGACCAGGGAGACACTCCATTAACCACATCGCAGTGTACTCCTGCCATGCCATTCTGAACACCAGCAGAGCCGCTCATCCACAAACGTCGTTAATCCTCGCGGCGATGGCGGGGCGGACGGGCCGGAGACCCCCGTGTGATCGATCTCGAACATCTGGCGCGGCAAACGGCAGGGGATCTGTCCCTGCAACACGAGTTGCTGACCTTATTCCAGACGCAGCTTGATGAGCTGCGGGATTGCGTCACGGCGGCCACGCAGCGACCTCACGTCACGCTGGAGGCTACCCTGCACCGTGTTCGGGGCGCGGCGGTAGCGATCGGGGCTTTCGGGCTGGCTGAAGCACTGGGCCGCGCCGAGGCTATCTGCGATCAAGAGGCGCTGTCTCCTCTCCAATCTGCGACGCTTGTCGCGGTGATCGAAGCAACGCGCACCGAGACCACGGGTTTGATCGCCGCGTCAGCACCCCAACGTCTCGCCAAGGCTGGGGAAAGTCGGTAAGAGCCTGCCGAACGGCTGCACCACGCGGCCGAATGCGATTGGCGAGACCGGGCCGGCATGGCGCAGATTACCTTCATCGACTCCGCGGGACAGGCCAGGACGGTCCAGGGCGACAATGGCGCCACCGTCATGGAGACGGCGATCCGCAACGGCGTGCCCGAGATCGAGGCTGAGTGCGGTGGCGCCTGCGCCTGCGCGACCTGCCATGTCTATGTGGAACCCGATTGGGCCGACAAGGTCGGCAAGCCTCAGCCGATGGAAGAAGACATGCTCGACTTTGCCTGGGAGGTGAAGCCGACGTCCCGACTGTCGTGTCAGATCAAGATCAAGCCGGAGTTGGACGGTCTGGTTGTCCGCACGCCGTCGCAGCAGGGCTGAAGCCCGAGCGAAGGTCGAGGCCGATGCGCACTGCCTCAGCGACGCGTGGCCCGCGCTTCTGGGGGAAAGCGCGGGCCGTCGCCCTTCCTGCGAAGGGAGAGTTCTCGGCCGTCTCGAATGAGGGGGCTGGTACGGCCGGGAACTCGGTCAAAGTTACGGGTCGTAGGGCCGAGGGTTTCAGGCCGATCGATAATTTCCGGGACGGGCGGGGAAGCGACATCCTGGCGCTCGACGGCTTCTCGCGTCGGGGTCGAGCATGAGCGTCGCGTCTTCCGTTCCCCGGCTGGCCCAGCCGCTGTTCGACCGGTCCGGCCGATGGTCGTGGCTGAAATCCGCGACATTCGTCGCCCTGTTCCTTCCCGGCCTTTGGATCGCGCTCAGCTGGCAGCAGGGCTGGCTCGAGCCGAAGCCCGTGCTCGAGGCCATTCATGGCAGCGGTCAATGGGCCGTGCGACTGCTGCTGGTGTCGCTGCTGGTCTCGCCCTTGCGCCGGATTGCACGGTGGAACCGCTTGATTCTGATCCGGCGTATGCTGGGCTTATCGGTTCTGGCCTATCTGCTGATCCATTTCGCGCTCTACGTCGTCGACCTGCGTTTCGATCTCGCGCGCGTGGCCAGCGAAATCGCATTGCGGATCTATCTGACGATCGGCTTCGTGGCGTTGGTGGGCTTCTGTGCGCTTGGCGCCACCTCCACCGATGCGATGATCCGCCGGATCGGACCCGAACGCTGGAACGGGCTACATCGGGTTGTCTACGGGCTGACCATCCTCGGCCTCCTGCATTTCTTCATGCAATCGAAACTGGACGTCACACAGCCGACCCTGGTGGCGGGGTTCTTCCTGCTTTTGATGGGACAACGGCTGCTGACGCGCCTGCGTGTCGGCGACCACTGGGCCGCGCTGCTGGCCCTGGCGCCTGCGGCCGGGGTAGCGACGGCGCTGCTTGAAGCCGCGTGGTACCGGTTCGCCAGCGGCGTTCCACCCCTACGCGTGCTCGAAGCCGATCTCGACTTCAGCGACGGTCTGCGTCCGGCCTGGTGGGTGGCGATCGTCGGGTTGGGTTTCGTGGTGCTGCGCGTGGCGCGACCCTTGTGGGCGGATCGCGGCAGAGCGTCGCGGCCGCAACGACGGACCGCCTGACAGGCCGCTCGTCGAGCGGTCTGCGTCAGCAGCAAAGAGGCTTCACTAAGCCGGCGATTCGGCCTTGCTGCTCGGGTGGCTCGGGCCCGGCCCGTTCGGTTGCGCTTCAGTGCCGGCCAGAAACATGCCGTAGGCCGGGTTTTCGGTTTCAGACCAGCACGGGTAGTCGAGGTCCTCGAGGAAGCGCTCGAAGAGGGGATAATCTGCCGGCGGCACCCGGATGCCGGCTAGGACGCGGCCGTAGTCGGCGCCGTGGTTGCGGTAATGGAACAAGGAAATGTCCCAGGTGCCGGCCATCCGGCTGAGAAAGTCCAGCAAGGCGCCGGGCCGCTCGGGAAACTGGAATCGGTATAGCAGCTCATCCGGGATGGCGCCTGCGCGGCCGCCCACCATGTAGCGGATGTGCAGCTTGGCGAGCTCATTGTCGGTCATATCGACGACCGGGTAGCCGGCCTGGCTCAGCTCGGCCAACAGTGCCTGCTTCTCGGCCACGCCGCGCGTCAGCTGCACGCCGAGGAAGATCTGGGCCGACGCGGCATCGGCATAGCGGTAGTTGAACTCCGTCACGGCGCGGTTGCCGAGCAGGCCGATCAGTTCGCGATAACTGCCAGGGCGTTCCGGGATGGTGACGGCCAGCAGGGCTTCGCGATGCTCGCCGATCTCGGCCCGCTCGGCCACATGGCGCAGCCGGTCGAAGTTCATGTTGGCGCCGCTGTTGATGGCGATCAGGCTGCCGGCGCCCTCCGGGCGGCGTTCCGCATAAACCTTCAAACCCGCGAGTGACAGCGCACCGGACGGTTCCGCGATGGTCCGGGTGTCGTCAAAGATGTCCTTGATGGCGGCGCAGATGGCATCGGTGTCGACCAGGATCACGTCATCCAGCAGGGCATGGCAGAGGCGAAAGGTTTCCTCGCCGGCTTCCCGCACCGCCACGCCATCGGCGAACAGCCCGACGCTGTCGAGCTTCACCCGCCGTCCCGCCTGAAGCGCCGCCGCCATGCCGCCGGCATCCACCGGCTCGACGCCGATCACCTTGATCTCCGGCCGCAGGTATTTGGTGAAGGCCGCGATGCCGCTGGCAAGACCGCCGCCGCCGATCGGCACGAAGATGGCCTCGATGGGATCGGCGTGCTGGCGCAGGATCTCGAGACCAACCGTGCCTTGGCCGGCAATGACGTCCGGATCGTCGAACGGATGGATGAACGTCAGGCCGCGCTCATGTTCGAGCGTCTTGGCGTAGGTCAGGGCCTCGTCGAAGGCGTTGCCGACCAGCAGCACCTGAGCGCCCCGGTCCTCCACGGCCCGCACCTTGATGCCGGGCGTGGTGCGGGGCATCACGATCGTGGCCGCGATGCCGAGCCGCTGGCCCGCGAAGGCCACCCCCTGGGCGTGATTGCCGGCCGAAGCGCAGACGACGCCGCGCTGCGCTTCATCGGCGGTCAAGCTCGCCATCTTGTTGAAGGCGCCGCGAATCTTGAAGGAGAAGACGGGCTGCTGGTCTTCGCGCTTGATCAGCACCGGCCGATCGAGGCGCTTGGCGAGGCGCGGCAGCGGATCGAGGGCAGTCTCGATCGCGGCTTGATAGACTTTCGAGCCGAGGATGCGCTTGGCATAGGCCTCGAGGTCGGGCAGGGGCGGGGGCGACGTTTCGCTGGTCATGCGCTTCAGCTATCCTGACTGGCGCCGAACAGGAAGGGCGCCACGTCCTTGACGCCCGGTTGCGGCCCTGCCGCGAACGGCATCGGCCGGCAGACCGCCATCGCCGACAAGCCGACGCGTGTCGTCAGCAGCCCGTTCAGCACCCCTTCGCCGAGCCGCGCCGACAGCTTGGCCGCGATGCCGTGCCCGACCACCTGCTGCAGCAGACTGTCGCCGATCGCCATGCCGCCCGTGACGGCCAGGTGGGCTCCGACCGACCGGGCCAGCTTGACGAAGCCCAGGAACCCGGGCCGGCCGCTATAAAGCTCGGCTACGCGGCGGATCAGGCGGATGATCTGGCCGACGACGAAGACGAGGTCGAGGATGGCCCGGGGGCTGATCGCCGTCACCAGCGAAACGCGCTTGGCCGCTTCCGCGATCTCGCGCGCCACGGCGGCATCAATCGGGTGCAGCAGCAGGCGTTCGGTAATATCCAGAAGGTCGCGTCCATCGACAATCTCGCCAGTTGTCCGGGTGATCTCGGCCCGGGCCGCGGCGGTCGACGAACGCTGTGCGTACAGGGCCGCAAGCTCGCCGACCAGACGTCGCGCCGCATCGGTGTCGTCCGCCAGATGGGCGGCAGCGAGCGCCGCGTGCAGCTTGGCGACATGCGCCTGGCGAAAGACGCCGATCACCTCGCGAATCGTCAAGGCCAGCAGCGCCAGCACCACCAGGGCCGCGAGCGCCACCGCGATCCAGCCGAGCCCCGCCGCCCGGCTGAACAGCTGTTCGATCAGCCCATCGATCCACAAGCCGATCCCAAGCGACACGAGGCCGCCGAGCGCGGACCAGAACAGCCCGCCCCAGCCCAGACGAAACCAACCCAGCATGCCGCGCCGCTGCGCCATCTCGACCACCGCCTCGTCGACCGGCAGCGCGACGGGCTTCAGCTCATAAGGATCGGGCTGCAGTTCGATTTCGATCTGCGGCGGCTTGGAAACAGGTTGCGCCATGGCGGCTTCCGCCACCTGACCCTGCGGGTCGAGCCGGAACGCCCGCGGGCGGGCGCGGCGGTCGTCGGCCGTCATGCGAGCTTGTCTCCGATCAGGAACTGCAGGGCGCGGTCGAGCCGGATGTGGGGGAGCGGCTTGGCCTGCCCCCCTTCGCCGGACTGCGCCACGGGAGGGCGGAAGCGCACGAAGCGGTAATCCGCCTCCGTATCCGGCACCGCCAGGGCATCGCCCCGCAAGGCGCGGCGCGGATCGGCCGGCAGTTCGCCCGGAAAGATCGCCGCTTCGGCGACGCCGTCGAACAATTCGCCGTCGACGCGCTCTCCCGCGAGCGGCGTCCCGATGATGGCTTCCAGCTGGGCGCCATCATGCGTCACCCGGGCCTCGCGGGTGGCCCGGGTGGCCGCAAGCGCGATCACGTCGATCTTCGCGCCGACATCCTCGGCCCGGGTGATGGCCCGTGCGGTCAACACCCGCAGGATGGCCTCGAGCCGGTCATGGCTCGTGTGGTGCAGGTGGTCGGCCTTGGTGGCCGCGAACAGAATGCGGTCGATGCGCGGCCGGAACAGCGAGGCCAGCCGCGACGCGCGACCGGCGCGAAAACTCTGCATCACGTCGCCGAGCGCCACCTGCAGGTCGCGCACCGCGGACGGGCCGGAGTTGAGGGCGCCGAGCGCGTCCACCAGGACGATCTGCCGGTCGAGCCGGGAAAAGTGGTCGCGAAAGAACGGGCGTACCACGTGGGTCTTATAGGCCTCGTAGCGGCGCTCCATCATACCGGCCATGGTGGTGGCGCCGTAAGCAGCCCCCTCGGTGACCGGTAAGGGCGCGAAGGTCAGAGCCGGAGAGCCTTCGAGTTCGCCAGGCATCAGGAAGCGGCCCGGAGGCAGGGTCGACAGCGCGTAGCGGTCGGATTTCGAAGCCCGCAGGTAGGCGGTGAAGCGTTCCGCCTGATGTCGGGCTGCGGTTTCGGAGAACGCGTCTTCCAGACGCAGCCCCTGCAGGCCGCCGCGCCAGTCGGCCGCGAGGCCCGCCCGCCCGGCCTCGGCACTGGCCTCCAGGGTTTCGCGCGACCACTGGGCGAAGCTCTTGTCGAGCAGCGGAAGGTCGAGCAGCCACTCACCCGGATAGTCGATGATGTCGAGCGTCAACGAGCCCGTGCGCGACCGCCAGCCGGCTTGCCGCTCGAATTCGAGATTGATCCGCAGTTCCGAGATGCGACGCGTTGATTCGGGCCAGTGACGGTCGAGCGTCAGTGACGCGAGGTGGTCTTCATAGGTGAAGCGCGGGATGGCATCGTCGGGCTGCGCCTGAAGCGTGGCCGAAGTGATGCGCCCTTCCGCGCTGGCGCGCAGCACGGGAAGCCGCCCCCCTGCGGTGAGATTGTGGACGAGGCTGGTGATGAACACCGTTTTGCCGGCCCGTGACAGGCCCGTCACCCCGAGCCGCAATCCCGTGCCGCCCATGTAATCGGCGACACTGCGGGCCGTGATCTGGGCTTCGCTCAACAGGTTGGAGAAGAAGGTCACGGAGCGTTCCGGCATTCCTGGTGGCAGGCCCAGGCTGCGGACGCCGCCGGATCGACCGCTATGTGGAGAGGCGGGGCGGCTTTGCCCAGGGGCGATGCGCTCCGCGTCGGTCAGTCCTGGTCCGGCTTGCCATCGAGGACGCCGACCAACACACACGCGTGCGGCGCCAATCCGGCCCAATCCGAGTCGAACCGGAACAGCGCCGCCTCGGCCGTCGCGAGACCCTGGGCCAGCCGCGCCGGATCCGATGCAGGGCCACCCGCCGCCAACAGGGCCGCCAAAACGCTGATGCCCGGATTGTGCCCCACCAGCACCGCACCGGGAAGGCCCGGCGGCAAGGCGCGCAGCAGGCTCAGCAATGCCTCGGGATGCGCCTCATAGATGGCTTCTTCGATCGTCACATGGGCCGGCTCCCAGGTCGGAAAGGCCAGTGCGGCGGTTTCGCGGGTCCTGGCGGCGTCGGAAACCAGCAAGGCAGTGCCGGACGGCAGGAGTTGGGTCAGCCGTTCGCCGACCGCCGTCGCGGCGCCACGCCCCGCTTGACTTAAAGGTCGGGCATGATCGCCACCGGGCGCTTGCTTGGTCGCTTCGGCATGGCGGAGAAGGGCAAGAACCGTCATGGCCTGCCATAGCGCAACCGCCAAGGCCGGCAAAATGCTGGACGATCAGGGATTGTGCCGCCTGAGCGCGGCAGCGAAGACACGCTGCGGCATCAACGAACGATTAAGTCATGTGCGAGCAATTGTACGCTCGGTCCTCGCCGACTATAAGGGCGCCGCGTGGATGACGTCCGGGCCAGGGAGGCCAGCGTTGATGATGTTTTCCAACCTTTTGGGCGACGCCTACAAGCCGTCCGACGAAGAAATGTTCATGAACGATCGCCACCGGGATTATTTCCGGCGGAAGCTGATCGCATGGAAGGACGACATCCTTCGCGAAAGCAAGGAAACGCTCGCTGCCCTGCAAAGCGAGAACGAGAACCATCCCGATTTTGCCGACCGGGCTTCGTCGGAAACCGATCGATCCATCGAGCTTCGCGCCCGCGACCGACAACGCAAGCTGATCTCCAAGATCGATGCGGCGTTGAGCCGGATCGATGAGGGCACCTACGGGTATTGCGAAGAAACCGGCGATCCGATCGCGCTTCGTCGTCTGGATGCGCGCCCGATCGCGACCTTGTCGGTCGAGGCGCAAGAGCGGCACGAAAAGCGCGAGCGCATCTACCGCGACGATTGAGAACGCCGACCGGCCGCGTGCCGCCGCCGATCAAACGGAGTGATCGAAGCAAACAAAAAGGGCAGCGCCACGATGGCGCTGCCCTTTTTGTTTCAAGACCGGCCGGGTGTCAGCTGTCCGAGCCCGATGGGTCGGGCGGCGGCATGGGCCGCCCCAGAAGTTTCGCCATCTCTTCCTCGAGCGACCCGAGCGAAGGAAGAGGCGCGCGCGGTGCCGCCTGAGTCGGCGCGGCGGGTGGCGGGCTCGAGGGCGTCGTGGGACGGGGTGGCACCGCGCGGGTCGGTGCCGATGGCGTCGTGGCAGGGCGCGGTAGCGGCCGGGCCACGGAAGGCACGGGCGCAGCGTTGTCCTCGCCGGTGGTCGGACGCGGCAGCGAAGGACCTGGGCCGACGCCCCGCGTCGCGTCTGCAGGCGAAGCCGCGTCCTCGGTGCGGCCGACCCTGATTGCGGGCGCCCGACCGAGCGGGCTCGACTCGCGCGGCTGATCGGCGTTCTTGTCCCGGTCGGGCGCAGACACCGGGGCCGGGTCGAGCGGTCGCCCGAGCGCTGGCTCCTGGCGTCCGCCTCCATTCTGGCCCGAAGCGGGAGCCGGGGCGTTTGGCGTGGCGCGCGGCAGATTGGTGCGCGGCGTCGGAGTCGAGACCGGCCGTGTCACGGGCCCTACGGGCGGCCGGGGCGGCAGGCCGGCACCCGGGCGAGGGGTCGTTTGCACGGGCCGGGCGGCTGCGGGCAGCGTCGCGGCCGTCGGCAAGCGGGTTTCTGGCGTCGGCTGGCTTGAAGGAGCCGCTTCGGGCGCCCGCGACGACGATGAAGGGGCCATGCCGGGGTCCGACACGACCGATGGTCGCGGCTCGGCCGGCATCGGCATCGGAACACCCGGCCCGCTCTCGAGGCCTGCGTTCGGCAGCATCGGTGCCAAGGCCGGAACGGCGGTGGGTTGCAGGGCCAGGACTGGCTGCACCGGCGCTTGTTGCGCGACCGGGGCCGGAATGCCGACGGTCGGGCTTACGCCTGCGTCCTTTTCGCGCCCCGCCAGCATCGCCGGCGTTCGTACGATGGCGGCTTCCACCAGGACGTCGTTGGGTCCACCGATCATCAGCAGATGTTCG
Organism: Lichenihabitans sp. Uapishka_5; assembly: GCF_033947565.1. Lineage (NCBI taxonomy): Bacteria > Pseudomonadati > Pseudomonadota > Alphaproteobacteria > Hyphomicrobiales > Lichenihabitantaceae > Lichenihabitans > Lichenihabitans sp. Uapishka_5. The sequence continues at coordinate 143,655 of NZ_JARPVX010000001.1, read as the reverse complement.
ACATTGTCCCGCCGGATCAGCACGAGCTGGCGCTGGCGGTCGAGATCGAAGGCGTCCACCACGCCGAGGCGCGGCTGACGTGTCCGCCCGCCCGACATGTGCAGGCGTCGTCCGAAGATCAACCTGAACAACGCCACCCCGACCGCAAGGATGACCGCGATCGCAGCCAGCACAATGCCAATGGCCAAAAGCCTGTTATTCGCAAAAAGATCACTGAACGACTGCATCAGGCTTCCAACTCAACAACCTGGTTCGATCCGACCCACAAGGTTTCTACGCTATAGCGGCTCGGGACCGACGTGGTAAATGAGCCCTAGCGTTGCGAAGGCGATTTTTGTGTGTGCAGAGTGCGCACCGGACGCGCCCACGCGACGGCGGAAACTTAACGGTTCCCCCAGCTTTTTCGACCATGCTGGCATCGCGGCCAGTTCCACATGGTGACCGTCCCTGGATCAGATGACTGACACTTCCCTGCGAGCCGTGAACCGTGGCGGCCGGACCGGCAGCCCGGGGCTGGTGCTGTTCCTGGCCTTGTGCCTCGTGGCGGCGGCCGTGTCCTATTCGCTGTTGCCGCAGGACGACGCGGGACGGCTGACCCTTGCGCTGCTGGCGCTGCTGGCCATCGTCGGCTTGATGGCCCTGTTCTTCTTCGCCGTCGGGTTCCTGCAGGTTTCCAGCCAGGCGGGCTCGAACGACCTGACCAAGACCGTGGCCGACACGTCGCCCGAGGGTCTGCTGATCTCGGAGGACGGCGGCCGCATCCTTTATGCCAACGAATCCTACATGGCGATGTCGGGCACGCGAGACGGCGTCGGGCTGCGCGGCGTCGAGCGGCTCTTTGCGGGCTCGCCGGACGTGTCCGAGGCCGTGTACCGGCTGGCTCAGGCGGCGCGCGACCACAAGCGCGGCACCGAGGAAATGCGCTTGTCGCCCGCCCTGGTGGGCGAGGCGGCCGTCGGTTGGTACCGGGTCCGCGTGCGGCCCATCGGCTATCAGGGCCGCGACGCAAGCCTGTGGACCGTGGCCGATGTGACGCGCGAGCGCGAGCGGCACGAGAACGTCTTCCAGGAACTGCGCCACGCCATCGATTATCTCGATCATGCGCCGGCAGGCTTCTTCTCGGCCGAGCCGGATGGCCGCATCTCCTATATGAACGCCACGCTGACGGCTTGGCTCGACTACGACCTCGCCCAGGTCGGTTCGGGTGGCTTGTACGTCACCGATCTGATCGCCGCCGACGGCGCCGCCATGCTGACCGCTATCGCGGGAGCCCCGGCCGAAGTGAAGACCGAGCAGTTCGACATCGACCTGAAGCGCCGCAACGGACAGCGGCTGCCGGTCCGTATCCTGCACCGGGTCGCCTTCTCGCAGGACGGCATCCCCGGCTCATCGCGGACGCTGGTCATCAACCAGGCCCCGGGCGAGACCCCGAGCGAGGATCTGCGGGCCATCGAGGTGCGCTTCGCCCGCCTGTTCAACTCGACCCCGATGGCGATGGCGTCGGTCGATGCCGCCGGCACGGTGACGCGATCGAACGCCGCCTTTGCCAAGCTGTTCGGAGACCGGCTGCGCGGCGGCGAAGCTGGACGCGCCATTTATGCGGGGCTGATCGACCGTGACCGCGCCGCCCTGCAGGCTGCCGTAGCGGCGGCCGTGACGGGCAAAAGCGATGTGGCGCCCGTCGACGCCAGCCTCGACGGCCCCGGCAACCGCGCCGCCCGCTTCTATGTTTCGGCCGAGGACGAGCGCGAGGGCGGCCGCACCGCCAGCATCTTCGCACTCGACACCACCGAACAGCGCACCCTGCAGGAAAGCTTCGCCCAGGCACAGAAGATGCAGGCCATCGGCCAGCTGGCCGGCGGCGTCGCGCATGACTTCAACAACGTGTTGACCGCCATCATCGGCTACTCGGACCTGCTGCTCGCCAACCATCGGCCGACCGACCCGTCCTTCCAGGACATCATGCAGATCAAGCAGAACGCCAACCGGGCCGCCGGTCTGGTGCGTCAGCTGCTGGCCTTTTCGCGACGGCAGACGCTGCGCCCGGAGGTGATCCAGTTCGGCGAAGTGTTGGCCGAGCTGCAGAACATGATGCGCCGCCTCGTCGGTGAGAAGATCGACATCGACGTCAAGCACGGCCGCGACTTGTGGCTCGTCAAGGCGGACGTCAACCAACTCGAGCAGGTCATCGTCAACCTGGTGGTCAATGCTCGCGATGCGATGCTGGAAGGCGGTCGCGTCACGGTGCGGACCCGCAACGTGGCGGCTGCCGAAGCCGCCGGCTTCATCACCGAAGTGGCGAGTGCCACCGCGGTCGATTGTGTGATGGTCGAGATCGAAGACAACGGTCAGGGCATTCCGCCCGATGTGCTGCCGAAGATCTTCGAACCCTTCTTCACCACCAAGGAGGTCGGCAAGGGTACGGGCCTCGGCTTGTCGACCGTCTATGGCATCGTCAAGCAGACCGGCGGCTTCATCTTCTGCGATTCGACGGTCGGCATCGGTACCACCTTCCGCATCCTGCTGCCCCGCTTCAAGCCGGCCGACAAGCCTGCCGTCGAGGAGGTCGACCCGAAGGCTGTCGCCAAGCCGGTCGGCGCCGATCTGACGGGTCGCGGCACCATCCTGCTGGTCGAGGACGAGGAAGCGGTGCGGGCCTTCGGGGCTCGGGCCCTGACGTCGCGCGGCTACACAGTGCTCGAGGCGGGCTCCGGCGTCGAAGCCTTGCAGGTGGTCGAAGACAGCGACACCCTGCCGGACATCATCGTGTCGGATGTGGTGATGCCCGAGATGGATGGCCCGACCATGCTGGGTGAGCTGCGCAAGCGCGGCATCAAGGCCAAGATGATCTTCGTGTCCGGCTATGCCGAGGATGCCTTCGAGAAGAACCTCCCCGAAGGCCAGGAATTCACCTTTCTGCCAAAACCCTTCTCGCTCAAACAGTTGGTCGAGACGGTCAAGGAAGCGATGGAGCCTGATCCGACCTGATCACAGCTTCGACAGGAAACCTGCGAAGCTCATCAGACCTTCGGGCCAGGGCCCATGCCCCGACTCGCTGTTGATATGTCTGGCTGCGCCGGCATCGAGCAGCGTCGCGCCCCAGGCTTCCGCCATCGCGGCCGCGGCCGGCAAGCTGCAATAAGGGTCGTCGCTGCTGGCCACCAGCATGGCGGTGCAGGGCAGCGGCTCTCGCGGGTAAGGGCGAAAGTTTGCCGATACCTCCGGGATGCCGGCGACGCGGGCCTCCTCCGGCGGCGCCACCAGGAAGGCCCCGGCGACGCGGCGGGGAGCAGCGGTCCGCAAGGCAAACACAGCTGCGACGACGCCAAGCGAATGAGCCACCAACACCACCGGCTTCTCCGCGGCGTCGATTGCCAGCAAAATCTGAGCGACCCAGACGTCTCGATCGGGGTGGTCCCAATCGGCCTGGACCACCCGGCGGGCGGCGGACAGCTTGGCCTCCCACCGGGTCTGCCAGTGTTCGGGGCCCGAGCCGCCGAGGCCAGGGACGATGAGGATGTCGGCGTCGCGCGATTTCATACCGATCTGATTCCCTGAACTGGGCGGGAGGGTCAAGCCACCTCGGCGCTGGACAGAAACGCGCGGCGACGTCAAAGCACGGACTAAACCAAGAAGGAGGCCAGGGTGGTCGCACGGGTCGCATGCGCTGGCGAATGTATGGTGGAGCTGCGCGAGCAGCCGGACGGCAGCCTGATCCGGGGCTATGGCGGTGACACGTTGAACACCGCCGTTTATCTGGCCCGCCTCGGCGTACCGGTGGATTACGTCACGGCGCTCGGCGACGATGCCTGGAGCGACGAGATGGTGGCGGGCTGGCAGGCCGAAGGCGTCAACACCGGCCACGTTCACCGGCTGCCCGGTCGGTTGCCGGGGCTCTACATCATCCAGACCGATGCGACGGGCGAGCGGCGGTTCTCCTACTGGCGCGACAGTGCCGCCGCCCGGCATGTGTTCGATCACGCCGATCTCGAAGCGCTGAGCGGCTTCGACGTTCTCTACGTTTCCGGCATCACGCTATCGATCTTCGATCGCGCAGCGCGGGAAACCCTGCTGGCGACGTTGCGCCGATTGCGTCAGAGGGGCGGTCGGGTGGTGTTCGACACCAATTTCCGTCCACGCGGTTGGCCCGATCGCGATGTCGCACGAAGCCTTTACGAACAGGTCTTCACCTTGTCCGACATGGTGTTCGCCTCGGCCGAGGACTTGGTTCAGCTGTTCGGTCCTGATGGCGACGCCGCGTTGCTGCGCCATGCCGACACCGTCGAGATCATCCTGAAGGCCGAGCAGCCGTCCTGCCGGGTGCTGCATGGCGGGATTGTCGTGACGGTCGCGGCCGAGCCGGTGGCCAAGGTCGTCGATACCACGGCGGCCGGCGACAGCTTCGCGGCCGCTTATCTGGCAGCCCGCCTGCGGGGCGCCGAACCCATCGAGGCGGCGCGCGCCGGGCATGCCCTGGCCGGACTGGTGGTCGGCCATTCCGGTGCCGTGATCCCACGGAGCGCCATGGCGTCGCTGATGCAGGCGAACCGGGACGGAGCCGTCAGCGCGCCTTGATGCGATCGGCCCAGCGCTTCGACAGGCGCGGCTCCGGGGCATAGGCGAAGCCGTCCTGGAACGGGAAGGTCGGCCGCAAGCGCCGACGGTTGGCGAGGCGGGGAATGTCCTGGTTCACGACGCCTTCGGTCAGCGCCATGAGATTGGGATTGGCCAGTGGCGCCAGTTCCGGCGACAGGTAGCCCGATTTGACGACCAGAAGCCGCACGGCAGCCGGATCGAGGCCGAGCGCCTGAAAATCGGACATATTGTGATACGGGCGGCGTCGGGACGACAACACCACCGTGATGTCGTGGTCGGCCAGCCGCACTACGGCCTGCCGGTCGGCAAGGTCGAGGCGAAGCACGTCCGCCTCGCCCGAAACCTGGATGCCGGCCGGATCGAGCGAAGCGCCGATGGTCAGCCTGAGCCGCGCCCCCGTGCCTGCCGCAATGCAAGCCGCGACGGCGGAGCGGTCGACGATGCCGGCCAGCAAGGCGCCGTGCTGGCGGCGAGCCATCAGGGCCGCCAACACATCGGCGCGGTCGCCCACGCCGCCCCCGGTCGGGTTGTCGCCGGAATCGGCCAGGATCACAGGGTGCGTCGTGGCAGCCGCGGCGATGTCCAGCATGGCATCGAGCGAGCCGGTTTTGGGGCCGAAGCGGAACGCGCGGCGTGCGTCCCAATAGCCTTGCGCGATGCCGGCCGCGATCCGGCTGGCTTCCGTCGGGTCGGTGCCGGTCACCAGGGCCGCCGCGGTGGCCCGCGGCTGGTCGGCCCACACATAGCCGACCAGGAGGTTGGCGTCGCAAACACCCGGCAAGCGGTCGAGCTCGGCCAAGCCACCGTAAAGGCCGCGCGCGGGCTCGTCTTCTGTCGAGGTGCGTTCGCCCGGCAACAGCACCGGGATCGGTGCCCAGGCCAGACCCGGTCGAATCGCGTCGCGCAACGTCGCCAGGAGCAGAACCCAGGCCCGCAGCGCCGTGTCCCGCACGTCGATGTGCGGGGCTGTGCGATAGGCGGCCAGAATGTCGAGCCCATCGACGATGGTCTGACTGAGGTTGCCGTGCAGGTCGTAGCTTGCCGCCATCCAGCAGGCCGGCCCGACACAGGCGCGGGCCGCGCCGATCCAGTCGGCTTCGGCGTCGTCGAGCCCTTCCACCGTCACGGCACCGTGCGTGGCGAGGAAAAGGCCATCGAGCGGCAGGGTCGCCCGCAATCGGTCGAGAAACTCCGCCTTGAAGGCCTCATAGGTGGCGCGCGACACCGGGCCGCCCGGCACGGCGCGGGCATAGAAGGTCGGCAGCAGCGCGACATCGGGAGCGGCGAGGCTGCCGAGCGCCTCGGTGGCGAACATCTCGGGGCCGCGCAGTACGCGAAAGTCACCCTCGGTCATCACCACCGGCGAGGCGGTGCTGCATTCCGTATGCAGGCCGCCGAGCGCCACGCGGTAGCGCGGGCTCATAGGCGGGGAGCCAGCGGCGCGATGGCGGCGAAGCGCGGCCAGTCCTTGCCGGCGCTGGGGGTCCAGGCCGCTTCCGCCACCGCTGGCAGGCGGGGGAACACCAGCCGGTTGAAATAGGCCCGGGAGGTGAAATGCTCCGACCAGATGCAGGCCTGCACGCCTTTCAGATGCACCTGAAGCTCTTCGGGGAACTCACCCGCCGCCTCGTAGCCGTAGGAATGGGCGGGCGGCACCGTGCCGGCCCAGCTGGCGCCCGGCTCCTGCCACGCCTCGTCCTGCACCATGTCGAGGTAATAGGCTTGGCCGGGCGTCATCACCACGTCGTAGCCGCGCCGCGCCAGATCGATGCCGACCTCCGGGGTTTCCCAGGCCATCAACAGGGTGCCCTCGGGCGCGACGCCGCCGCCATGCGCGACCTCGTTCCAGCCCACCATCACCTTGCCGCGGCGCGTCAGCATCGCCTTGACGCGCCGCAGGAGATGCGCCTGCAGCTCGAAGGTGCCGGCGAGCCCTTCGCGTTGCATCAGGGCCTTGGCTTGTGGCGAGCCCAGCCAGGCGTCGCGGGCCACCTCGTCGCCGCCGACATGCAGGTAGGGCGACGGGAACAACGCCACCAGCTCGTCGAAGACGGCTTCGAGAAACGTGTAGGTCAACGGCAGCGCGGGGTTCAGGGCGTTGTTGGCGAAGCCTTGCACCGACAGGTAGCTGTTCGGCGCCTCGGCCCGATCGACGAGGTCGGGCAGGGCCACCAGGGTCGCGGCATTATGGCCAGGGATGTCGATCTCCGGCACCACCTCGATGCCGAGCGACGCCGCATGGGCCACCACGGCGCGGACGTCGCGCTGGCTATAATGCCCCTCGGTCGGGACCGCGCCGCCGCCGAGTTGTGGCGTCAACGGCGCATCGGGCCCCCGCCGCACCCCGGTGCTGGTCAGCTCCGGAAAGGCCTTGATCTCGATCCGCCACGCCTCGTCGTCCGTGAGGTGCCAGTGGAAGATGTTCAGCTTGTACCAGGCCAGGATGTCGATCAGGCGGGTGACGTCGGCCACGGGATAGAACTGCCGCGACACGTCGAGGTGGCAGCCGCGCCATGCGTGGCGCGGCGCGTCGACGATGTTGCCCGCGTCGGGAAAGGCAAAGCGGCCGGGCTCCCGCCGCGCGCCGAGCAGCAGCTGCGCCAGCGTCACCAGGGCATGCCGCCGCCCCGCCTCGCCGGCCGCCACGACGACTTCGTCGACGGAGAACCGGATCGCATAGCTCTCCGGGGTGGCCTCATGGGCCGGCTCGAAGCGCAGCGGACGACCTTGGGGGTCTGCCACGAGGCTGAAGGGCGCGTGGTCGGTCGGGAACAGGCGGGCGTGCAACCGCATGGCCGTGTCGACCGACGCCACCGTGTCGCGATCACACTCCGGCGCAGGAAACAGCGTCACCGGGCAGGACTCGCCGGGACGGGCGTCGATCTGCATCGGCCAAGGGATGAGGGCGAAAGGCTGGGCGGGCGCGTCGGTCGGCAGCAGGCGCGGGGGCGGCGCGCTCGGCTGGCCTTCGAGGAGCAGGTCCGAGACGGCGGCCTCGATGTGGGTGCCGTCCCCGAGCGTCACATAGGCGGATTTCGCCCCGTCGGTGCAGTGCCGGGCTTTGCGCTGTAGGCCGCCGACCGTGAACCGCCACGTGGCTCCGGGCGCCAGAGACAAGCCCTCAGGCGGTGCGACCTGGTGAAAGCTGGCATCCCGGGCAACGAGGCTGGCGTTCCCGATGGCGGCCGGATCGACCATCCGGGTTAGCGTCGTATAGGCGAGGCGGAACCCCGTGACGGCCTCGGCGCCAAGGTTCAGCAAGGTGAAGGCGAAGGTGCCGTTGCCGGCGTCCGGCTGCCACACGGTTTCGAGACGGAAGGCATGCGGCATGGCGGCTCTCATCGATAGCTGTCGGATTGCGAAAAGGTGCCGGCGACCTCGCCCTGGCCGGCCGTCAGGCCACAATCGACCGGCAGGCAGACGCCCGTGATGGCCGCAGCCTGCGGGCTGGCCAGGAACGCGACGGCGGCCGCCACATCCTCCGGCTCGACGATACGACCGAGCGGGTACCAGCGCGCCGCCTCGGCGAACACCGCCGGGTTGCCGGCCGCGCGGGCGTTCCAGGCCTGGGTCCGCACCGTGCCGGGCGCCACCGCATTGGCCCGGATGCCGCTGCGGCCGTATTCGACGGCGATCAGCCGCGTCAGGTGCAGCAGGCCGGCCTTTGCGGCGCTGTAGGCCGGGTGGCCGAATACCGCCATGCCGTTGACCGACGCGACATTGACGACCGATCCCTTGGCGGCCGCGAGATGCGGCTCGGCGGCGCGGAAGCACAGGTAGGCCGCCTCGAGGTTGAGAGCCACGTCTTGCCGCCAGATGGCCGGCGTCGTGTCGCGCAGGCTGACGGCGCGGGCCGCGCCGGCGTTGTTGACGAGCGTCCGCACGCTGCCGATCGCGGCCGCTGCCGCCACCATGGCGGCCACGCTGGACTCGTCCGTCACATCGGCCGCATGGGCCACATAATGGCCGGTGTCACCGAGCGTCGCGGCGGCGGTCTCGACCGCGGCGGCGTCGATGTCGGCCATCAGCACGATGTCGTGGTCGGCCGCGAGGCGGCGCGACAGGGCGCGGCCGATGTCGCCGGCGGCTCCGGTCACGATGGCGACGGTCTGGGTCATGCGGGCTCCGATCCCTAGTCGCCGAGCGGTTGGCGGTCGTCGCCATCCCGGTGGACGACGAGCTGTTGCTTGATGCGCCGCAGGGTGGCGGTGGCCTGCGGCTGCATGCGGGTGGCGATCAGGCTCGCCAGGATGTCGACCGCCACCAGATAGGCGACCCGCGTCGCGGTGGGGCGGTAGATGTTGGGTGCCTCGGCAAGGTCGATCGGGATGGTCACGTCGGCCGCCGCGGCGACGGGGCTGGCGCTCTGTGTCAGCGCCACCGTGGCGGTTCCCTGCTGCCGGGCCAGCGAAAAGGCGCGAGCGAGTTCGGCGTTGCGCCCCGACAACGACGAGCCGATCAGCACGTCGCCGGGTCGCGCCGCAGCCGCCATCATCAGTTGCAGCGCATGGTCGGCGCTGGCCGTGATGCGCAGGCCCAGGCGGAACAGCCGGTTTTGCAGCTCGCCGGCGATCATCGACGAATTGCCGCCCGACCCGAAGGCATAGATCATCTCGGCCCCGGCCAGCAGATCGGCGGCCCGCTCGATGGCCGGCAGATCGAGCGCACGGTGCATGAGGAACAGCGCGTTCTGGGCCTGCTCGACCACATCCTTGGCAATGTCGCCGGCAGCGTGGCTTTGCGGCTCGGGCCGCAGATAGCGGATCCCCACATAAGCCGTGCGCGCGAGCTGCACCTTGAAGTCCGAATAAGAGTCGCAGCCCATGCGCCGGCAGAAGCGCGTCACCGTCGGCGGCGATACGCCGGCCCGCTCGGCCAAGCCCGTGATGGAAGCGTTCACGGCGAATTCGTAGTCGTTGACCAGGATGTCGGCGATGCGGCCCTCGGAGGCCGACAGGCGGGTCCGCTCGTCCTGCAGCATCGAGAACAGGTCCATGACGCTTCCGGTCTAGCCCTGGGGGTCCTTATAGGCCACGCAGTCGATCTCGACCTTGCAATCGACCATCATGGCCGACTGCACGCAGGCACGCGCCGGCGGATGGGCGCCGAAATAGCTCTGGTAGATGCTGTTGAAGCTCCAGAAATCGCGCGGATCGTCGAGCCAGACACCGACCCGGACCACATGCTCGACGCCGTATCCGGCCTCGTCCAGGATCGCCAGCAGGTTGGCGATGGCCTTGTGGGTTTGGGCCACGATGGTGCCCTCGATGATCTCGCCATTTTCCATGGCGACCTGTCCCGACACGTGCAGCCAGCCCGCCGCCTCGACGGCGCGCGCGAAGGGCAGGGGCTTGCCGCCCGCGCCAGCCTGCACGGTGCCATAGCGTTTGATCGTCATCACCATTCCGAAAATTATTTTCGTGATCGATTGACAGGGGACCATGATCTCCGGATTTTCGCCAGAGCAAAACCACGTCCGTGAAAATATTTTCAACAATGGTCGAAGTCATGCGCGATCCGTTCCGTAACCCCTTCCCGATCGACGACGCGCCACGCCACGCCATCTGGACCATGTTGGTCGAGCGCGACATCGACGCGTTCCTGAACGCCGACTGGAGCCTGGTCGAGGCGGATTTCGTCGCCGAAGGCTTCCTCGGCATCGACGCGGGCCGCGACACCAACCCGGACCGCTGGCGCCTCGGCTTCCCGACGCTGGCCGCCTACCGGGACGAATGGCTGCGGCAGGCGCAGGATTTCCAAGGACAGCGCTTCGCTGAAGACCCGCGCGCCGCGATCTTCTCCACCACGACGCTCGAGTCGATCGACATCGACGGCGACGCAGCCCTGGTGCGCAAGAAGTTCGACGGTGGTTTGAAGAAGGCCGACGGCAACTACGACGTGATGAAGTGGCAGACGCTGTATTATTGCCGCCGCCAGGACGGACGCTGGAAGATCGCCGGCTTCACGGGCTACCTGCCCAATCCCATGGGCGTGGCCTGAGCCGGCAGGGCGCAACTCCGATGCGCGTCTTCACGGCCGCCCTGGCGACGGAAACCAACACATTTTCGCCGATCTGCATCGATCGGCGTGCCTTCGAGGCGTCGCTTTATGCCCCGCCCGGCCAGCATCCCGCAACCCCGACGCTCTGCACGGCGCCGCTGACGGTCGGGCGTCGCGTCGCGGCCGAACGCGGCTGGACGCTGATCGAGGGGACCGCTGCCTGGGCCGACCCGGCAGGATTGTTGAATCGCGAGGCCTATGAAAGCCTGCGCGACGAGATCCTCGATCAACTCCGGGCCGCCCTGCCGGTCGATGCCATCGTGATGGGCCTGCATGGTGCCATGGTGGCGGACGGGACCGAGGACACGGAAGGCGACCTGCTGGCCCGCATGCGGGACCTCGTGGGACCGGGCGTGCCGATCTTCGCGGAACTCGACCCGCATAGCCATTTGACGGCCAAACGGGTGACGGCCGCGACCGCGCTGGTGTTCTTCAAGGAGTTCCCGCACACCGATTTCGTCGACCGGGCCGAGGACCTGTGGCGCATCGCAGTCGACACGCTTGAAGGGCGTGTCGACCCGGTGATGTCGGTCTTCGATTGCCGGATGATCGACGTCTACCCTACCTCGCGCGAACCGATGCGCGGCATCGTGGACGGGCTGATGCGCCGCGAACAAGCCGACGCCGATATCCTGTCGCTGTCGATCGTGCACGGGTTCATGGCGGGCGACGTGCCCGAAATGGGCACCAAGGTGCTGGCCGTGACGAATGCCCGGCCCGACAAGGGCGCGGCCATGGCGCGGGAGATCGGCCTCGAACTCTTCGCCCGGCGCGGCACCTTCATCATGCCGCAGATCGGGCCCGACGAAGCCGTGGCGGAGGCGCTCGCGGCGCCACGCGGGCCGGTGGTGATCGCCGATGTGTGGGACAACCCCGGCGGCGGCACCGCCGGTGACGCAACGGTGTTGCTGGCGACGCTGCTGGCCCAGGGCGCCCGTGATGCGGTCATCGGCACGATCTGGGACCCGATGGCGGTGCAGATCTGCATGGCGGCCGGCGAGGGCGCCAGCATTCCGCTGCGGTTCGGCGCCAAGTCGGCGCCCGGCACCGGCCAGCCGATCGATGCGCGGGTCGAGATCGTGCGGCTTGTCCGTGACGCCCATATGCGGTTCGGCGACAGCGCGGTGCCGTTCGGCGACGCCGCCCATATCCGCTTCGACGGCCTCGACGTGATCCTCAACTCGACGCGCGCCCAGGGCTTCGACCCGAGCCTCTTCACGGCGCTCGGCATCGATCCGCTGGCCAAGAAGATCCTGGTGGTCAAATCCACCAACCACTTCCATGCCGCCTTTTCGCCGATCGCCGCCGCCATCCTGTATTGCTCGGCCGGCACGCCTTATCCCAACAATCCGGCCGAAACAGCCTACCGACGCGCGCCCCGCACCCTCTGGCCAATGGTGCCGGCGCCGCATGGAGCCTCGATCCCATGAGCGATGACGATGCGCTGCCCAGACCCGGCGATCCGCTCAGCAGCGTCTCGACGCCGCGCCCGGTTATCGACGAGGACCGGCTCACGGCCAATATCGCCCGCGTCCAGACCTACATGGACCGCGTCGGCCTTGCGTTCCGACCGCACATCAAGACCCACAAGATCCCGGCCGTGGCACGGGCCCAGGTGGCGGCGGGCGCCACCGGCATCAACTGCCAGAAGATCAGCGAGGCGGAGGTTTTCGCCGATGCCGGATTCGACGACATCCTGATCACCTTCAACATCCTCGGTGCGGCCAAGCTCGACCAGTTGGCGGCGCTGCATGGCCGCATCGGCGGCCTGAAGGTCGTGGCCGACAGCGCCGTGACGGTGGACGGGCTCGCGGCCCGCTTCGAGGCTGGCCGGCCGCTGCCGGTGCTGGTCGAGTGCGACACGGGCGCCGGACGCTGCGGCGTGCAGACGCCCGAGGCGGCGGTGGCGCTCGCGGCCCGCATCCATGCCGCCCCGGGGCTCAACTTCGCCGGGCTGCTCACCTATCCGAAGCCCGGCGGCGCGCGCGACACCGAGGCGTTTCTGGCCGCCACGCTGGCGCGTCTCGAGGGGAACGGGATCGCCTGCCCGATCCGCAGCAATGCCGGCACGCCGAGTTTGTTCGACGCGCACTTGGTGCCCTCCGCCACCGAACATCGCGCCGGCACCTATGCGTATAACGACCGGGCCATGGTGCAGGCCGGCCATTGCGGGGCGGACGATTGCGCCATGCACATCCTGGCGACCGTGGTGTCACGGCCGACACCCGATCGCGCCGTGATCGACGCGGGGTCGAAGGCCATCACGTCCGACCTGCTGGGCCTCGAGGGTTATGGCGCGGTCGAGGGCTACCCCGGTGCCGTGATCCGCAGTCTGTCGGAAGAACACGGCACCCTCGATCTTTCGGCCTGCGAGGGTCCGCGGCCCGCCATCGGCGAGCAGCTACGCATCGTGCCGAACCACACCTGCGTGGTGTCGAACCTGTTCGACCACATGGTGTTCCACCGCAACGGCGTCGTCACCCGGGTCGAGGCCGTCGCGGCCCGCGGGCGCGTCTGGTAGGACGGCCTCAGGCCGCCACGGCAGGTCGCAGCAGGCCCGCGTCCATCTGCGACAGGTCGATGCTCCGCTCATAGGCACGGCCCACGGCATCGAACAGGTGGCAGTCGGTGACCCGCACCCCGGCCAGCATGGGCTCGTCCACCCGCACGCCCGCCATGCCGGGCAAGAGGGCGCAGAAGCCGTCGCCAGCCTCCGTCGACGCATAGGCGACCGTCTGCGGTCCGAGCCGCTCGATCACGGTGGGCTTCAGCGAAAGCGCAAGGTCGGCCGGCCCGATCTGGACGTGATCGGGCCGGATGCCGAGCGTCAGCGCCGTTCCGGGTTCGGTCGGTCGCGCCGCGACCGGCAGGGTGACGCGCTGGCCGCGATAATCGACCGTCATGCCGGCACCGTCACTCGCCACAGCCGTGACAGGGAGCAGGTTCATCCTCGGATTGCCGATGAAGGTGGCGACGAACAGGTCGGCCGGCTTGTGGTAAAGCTCGAGCGGCGCCCCGACCTGAGCGATGACGCCGCCGTTCAGCACCACGATGCGATCGGCCATCGTCATCGCCTCGATCTGGTCGTGGGTGACGTAGATCATCGTGGCGGCGAGTTGCTTGTGCAGTCGCGCCAGCTCGATCCGCATGTCGGCCCGGAGCGCGGCGTCGAGGTTCGACAGGGGTTCGTCGAAAAGGAAGATCTTAGGATGCCGCACGATGGCGCGGCCAATGGCGACACGCTGCCGCTGGCCGCCCGACAGCTGGCCGGGCCTCTGCTGAAGGCGTGATTCGAGGTGCAGCACGCGTGCCGCCTGTTCGACCTGGCTCTTGATCTTGTCTTCCGGCAGCTTCTCGACCCGTAGCGGGAAGGCGATGTTCTCGAAGACGCTCATGTGCGGGTAGAGCGCATAAGATTGAAACACCATGGCGATGCCGCGCTTCACCGGTGGCAGGTCGTTGACGCGCTGGCCGTCGATGTGGATGTCGCCCGCCGTGATCTCCTCGAGGCCGGCGATCATACGCAGCAGGGTGCTCTTCCCGCAGCCGGAAGGTCCGACGAAGACCATGAATTCGCCGTCGCGAACCTCGAGGTTGACGCCCTTGATGATTTCGAGGGGCGCGTAGGATTTGCGAACGGCACTGAGCGTGAGTTGACCCAAAGGGCTGTCTCCAGGTTACGGGTCAAACGATAAGCCCCATCCCGGAGGAAGCGGAGCGACGATCCGGAACCGGGGCGCCACGGCCACGGGGGTCGGTGCACACCGGTTCCGGGTTCGGCTGCGCCGCGCCCGGGAATGAGGGATCGTGGTTTGGGCGGCCTACTTATATTGCTCGACGTCGGCCGCGGTCTTCTTCAACGCGTCGGCCGGGGTGGCCTTGACGGTCACCACCGCCTGGACCATGTCGATCATGGCGTTCTGGAAGCCCTTGTAGTCGGTGAAGAGGGGCTCCGGGCCGCCGAACTTGATGCCGTCGAGGAACGGCTTCCAGGCCGGGTGGTCGGCCACGAACTTGTCGACCGTCGGCGACGGGCGCAACGGCACGAGACCGTCGTCGCCTTCGAGCTCGTATTCTTCCTGACGGGCCGGGGCCGTGAGGAACTTGGCGAACTCGATCGCCTTCGGCTCGACGCCCGAACCCTTGAACACCGCGAGGCTGTCGGTGATCAGCAACGTGCCGGGGCCCTTGGCATCCGGCCCGAGCGGCAGGTTGGCGACGCCCCAATGCAGCTTTGTGCCTTCGAGCCGCTTGATGGCGCCGGTGCTGTTCTCGATCATGCCGAGCTTGCCGTCGAGGAAGATGGCCCGCACCTCGTTCTGCTCATAGGCGGTCGGACCTTCTTCCGCATAAGGGACGAGGTCCTTGATCGTCGTCAGCGCCGCCAAGTTCTGCGGGCTGTCGAGCACCACCTTGCCGGAGGCATCCTCGATCTGCCCGTTGTTGGTGAACACGTAATGCAGGAACTGGTGCATCGTGTTGTCGAAGGTCTTGGCCGGCAGACCGTAGCCCGCGATGCCGGTCTTCTCCTTGATGGCCTTGGCGTCGGCGATCTCCTCGGCCCAGGTGGTCGGCGGCTTCTCGGGGTCGAGGCCGGCCTGTTTGAACAGGTCCTTGTTCCAGAACAGGGCCTTGGTCGAGAAGGCGATCGGCACGCCCCATTGCTTGCCGTCGAAGGTGATCGTGTCGATGATGTGGGGCTGGTAGCTGGCCTTTTCGGCATCGGTCATCGGGATCGGCACGATCAGCTCGTCGCGGGCGAATTGCTTGAGGGTACGGGACCCCACATAGGCGAGCGCCACCGGGTTGCCTGCGGCGGCCAGCGTGGTGGCTTTGTCCTGGCATTGTTCCCAGCCGACGAGCTCGGGCGCCACCTTGGCGTCGGCGTTGGCGGAGTTCCAGGCGTCGAACGCCTTCTTGTGCACCGGGTTGATGGCGTCGCCGCAGTAGATGAAGCTGATGTCCTTGGCGAAGGCCGCCGGGGACAAGGCCGTCGAGGCCAACAAGGCCAACGAACCGGCCAGTACCGAACCACGCAATGTCATGGAAACCCCTCTGAACGAGAAACGTGCGTTCCTACTTCACGGCGCCGGCCGTCAGCCCGGCGACGAGATAGCGTTGCAACAGGAAGATGAGGACCAGGGCCGGGGCGATGCCGACGAAGCTCGCGGCCATCAGCTCGTTCCACACCACTTCCTGTTTGCCGAAATAAGCGAAGAGCCCCACCGAAAGCGGCATGTATTCCGTCTTCGAGTTGAAGGTCAGCGCATAGATGAATTGCTGCGCATAGGCCGTGATGAAGGCGTTGATGGCCACCACGATGATGCCCGGCATGGCGAGCGGCAGGATCACCCGCCGGAACGTGTAGAAATACCCCGCGCCGTCCACATAGGCGGCTTCCTCGAGTTCGCGCGGGATGCGCAGCATGTAGGTGCGCAGCAGCCAGATCGCGGTGGGGATCAGGAAGGCGGCGCCCGGCACGATCATGGCGAAGTAGGTGTTCAGCAGGCCGAGGCCGCGCATCAGCCGGTACAGCGGGATCAACAGAACGGCGCCGGAGAACATGTTGACGGCCAGAAACATGCCGAGCAACGGCCCGCGGCCCCGGAAGGTGAAGCGCGCGAACGCATAGGCGGCCGGCACCACCAGGATCAGCGTCATGGCCGTCGCCGCGAACGAGATCAGGAACGAGTTCAGGATGTACCAGCCGATCTCCGGCACGCTGGTCCACATGGTGCGGTAGGCCGTGAAGGAGCCGTTGGCGGGCCAGAACCGGTAGGGCGAGGAAAACAATAGGCTGAGCGGCTTCAGCGACACCAGGAAGCCTTCGACGAAGGGCGCCAGCAGGAAGATCAAGAACACCGCCGCGCCGGCGTAAAGCCCTAGCATCTCGTACCAGCGATAGCGTTTGATCAGGGCGCCCTGGCTCATCGGGCCTGCTCCGCGCCAATCCGGCTCGTGACCTTGAAATAAAGGTAGCAGAACCCCGACAGGAACAAGCAGATCAGCACCGCCCGCGCGGCGCCCTCGCCGTATTTGTAGGAGCCGATCGCGGTTCGGTAGGTGTCGATGATCATCGTGGTGGTGGAGCCGGAGGGGCCGCCCTTGGTCAAAATCCAGATGATGTCGAAGGAATTGAAGGTCGAGATCAGCGAGATCATCGAGATGGTGATGATCGAGGGCACCAGCAGCGGCAGGGTAATGCGGCGGAACCGGTAGAGGCGGCCGGCCCCGTCGGTCCAGGCCGCCTCGTACAGGTCTTCCGGGATCGCCTGCATGGCGGCCAGCAGATAGAGCGTGACGAGCGGCACGCCGATCCAGACATCCGTGACGATGGTGGCCCAGAAAGCGCTGCTCCCGTAGGCCAGGAACGCCACAGGGCCGCTGGTGATGCCAAAGTTCTGCAACTCGCCCGAGATCATCCCGAACTGGCCGTTGTACATCCAGCCCCACATGAAGATGCCGATCGCCATCGGCACGATCCAGGGTGGCATCGTCAGGATGCGGAACAGCGCCCGCCCCGGGATGGCGGCGTTGAGCAGCACCGCGCCGCCGGTGCCGACGATCATCTTCAGCAGCACCGAGAAGAAGGTCCAGACAAAGGTGCGGACGATGACGGCCGCGAAAGTCTCGTTGAAGATCTTGGCGTAGTTGAACCAGCCCACCCAGTTAGTGGTGCGCTTCAGCGAGGCGTCCGTGAAGGACAGGATGCCGGTGTCGACCAGCGGATAGGCGACGATCACCCCGATATACAGAATGGCAGGCGCCAGCAGGGCCCAGGCGAAGATCGTGGTGCTGCGCTGGTTGAACATGGTGCGCGCGGCGCCTGCTAGGCGGCCCGGCCAAGAAGCGCTTCGTCGAAGCGATCCCAGACCGGTCGGAGGTCGACCACGGTGCGACTGATGCGGGCCTCGTCCATGGCGAGGGCCAGGATGCCAGCTTCGAGCGCGTTGAGGGTGGATACCGGCAGCGGCATTGCCCGTGTCAGGTTGGCCAGGATGTCGGCCGCCATCTGCTCGTCGGCCCCATAATGCTGCGACAACGCCGTCTCGGTGTAGCGCGTATCCACCGCCATCTCGCCCGTGAGCGCCCGATGAACCTGCAGGCTCCCACGGACGAAGTCGCCTTCCGCCATGCCCCTCGTGCCGATGACGCTGAAGCGGCGGTATTCGTCCGGCACGTTGAGGTTCGTGTGGAAGTTCATGCCGACACCATTGGCATATTCGACGATGGCCACCTGATAGTCGATGATGTCGCCGTCCGAGTCGAAGACTTTGTCGCTGCCCATCCAGCCGCTCGGCTTCTTGTGGAAAACCGTGAGGTCGTTGATGCCCTCGCGTGCCGGATCGTTGTTCGGCACGAAGGTCTTGCGGCCGCCGAAACTCGCCACGCGCTCGGGCCGGGCGCCCACGACGCCGTTGTAGAGGTCGAGGTCGTGGCAGCATTTTTCCAGCATGAAGCTGCCTGACCAGCGCGCGTAGCGACGCCAGTCCCGCATGAAGAAGGCGCCATGGTAGGGCGCGATGTGTTCGGACGCTTCGATCGACACCACGTCGCCGAGCAGACCCTCGGCCTGGGCCGATCGTAGGTCACGATAGAGCGGCGAATAGCGCAGCACGAGGCCGACGATCAGCCGCTCGGCTCCGAAGCGCGCCATCAGGGCTGCAAGCTCCAGGCTTTGGGCCACGGTGGTGACGACGGGCTTCTCGCAAAACACCGTCAGGCCCGCTTCGAGCCCGGCCCGGATGTGGTCGAGGTGCATGTGGTTGGGCGAGCCCACCATCAGCAGATCGAGCGGCTCGGTGGCAATCAGTTCGGCCGGCGTGGCATAGGCGACCCCGGTGGCGATGCCGTGCTGGTCGAGTTCGGCCTTGCCGGCCGGGGCCGGATCGACGGTGCCGACGATGCGGAAACCCGGGTCGATCGTCGAAAAGACGCGGCCCAGGTAGCCCAGTCGAAACCCCAAGCCGATGATCCCGACCTTCACGACCGCTCCATCCCCGCGAAATTCATTTTCGCAGAATGCGGCCGACTATGGGCACCGTCAATCCTTCGGCAAGGCCCGTCCCGCGCAATGAAAAGAATTTTCATGCTTGCCGTTTAGGCAGGGGCGATCCCGGTGCCCAGCGCGGGAGCAGCGGACCGGACACACGTCACGCGATGGCGACCCGCAACGCGGCCACGATGCTGGCGTCCGTGGCGAACAGGGTGGGGGGGCAGAAGCCCCAGCGGACGAGGTCGGCGTCCTGAATCACCGCGGTTTTGGCGGACGCATGCACCTCGCCGACCCCGGTCTCTTGCAGCAGCGCACCGACGGTGGCCGGGGTCACGCCGCCGCCGGCCATGATCGTGATGCGCGATCCGGCGCGCGCCACCAGGGCTGCGAGGCGGTCGCGCCCCGCGGCTGCGTCGGTGGCGCCACCGGAGGTGAGGATGCGTTCGAAGCCAAGCTCGATCGCGGCGTCCAACGCCACGTCGAGGTCGGGCGTCAGGTCGAAGGCGCGGTGCAGCGTGCGGCCGAGGCCCGCGGCGGCTCGGCACAGCGTTCCCAGTGTATCGATGTCGACGCTACGGTCGGCGCGGGAAGCGCCCAGCACCACGCCGGCAAGGCCCGCCTGCCGGGCGGCCGCGATGTCGCCCAGCATCACCGCGATATCCGCCGTGCCGTAGATGAAGTCACCGGCGCGCGGGCGGATCATCGCATAAACGGGGATCGGCGCCGCGCGGGCGGACGCCATGAGGCCAGGGCTCGGCGTCAACCCGCCCACCCCGAGGTCGGCGCAAAGCTCGATCCGGTCGGCGCCGCCGCGGATGGCGGCTGCCAGCCCCTCGGCGGTATCGACGCAGATTTCCAGGCGTGTGGGGGCGCGTGAGGGCATGCCGGCTCGGTTGGCTGATTTCGCGGGACGGTGATGGGGCGCTTGACAGGTACGCCCTGCGGCCCCCTGTGCGAGCCGCAACGCACCTCGTCCCTACCGCCTTCGCCAAGCCATGACCAGCAGCCCTGAAATCAACACCTCAGCCACCCATCCGCCGCGTGGCATCTGCGCCGATGTCGGCGGGTCGTTCATCAAATCCGTCGTGCTCGGCGCGACCGGCGTGGCGGCTGCGCCACAACGGCGACCGACGCCGGCAGGCGATTGGAACGCGTTCAGGGTTGCCCTGCAGAGCCTTTGCGCCGATCTCCCAGGCGACGCCCCCTTGGCGCTGTCGATCGCCGGCATCGTCGATCCCGAAAGCGGCATGGCGCTCAGTGCCAACGTGCCGTGCATCACCGGGCGACGGCTTGGCGCAGAATTGAGCCAGGACCTCGGACGCGCCGTGCTGGTGGCCAACGATGCCGATTGCATGGTGCTGGCCGAGGCGATGCGCGGCGCCGCCACGGGGCACCGGGTGGTGTTCGGCATCGTGCTGGGTTCGGGCGTCGGCGGCGGCCTCGTGGTGGACGGTCGCATCGTCGAGGGCGCGGGCGGCATCGCGGGCGAATGGGGCCATGGCCCGATCCTTGGGGCGACGCAATTCGGCGATGTCGTGATCCCTCCGCTCGCCTGCGGCTGTGGCCAGTCCGGTTGTCTCGACACCCTCGGTGGCGCCGTCGGCCTGGAGCGGCTGCACCGGTTGCTGCATGGCATTAAGTGCGACAGCCGAACCATCTGCGCGGCCTGGAGTCAGGGCGAGCCCCAGGCTGGCGCCACGATCGCGGCCTGGCTCGATCTCCTTGCGGGGCCGCTCGCCATGGTGGTCAACGCCACCGGAGCCGGCATCGTGCCGGTGTCGGGCGGCCTCGGCAATGATCCCGCGCTGATCGAGGCGCTCGACCACGCAGTGCGCCGCCGCATCCTAAGACGCAGCCGCGAGCCCCTGGTGGTGCCCTCCCGGTTCGGAGATGCGGCCGGGCTCGAGGGCGCGGCGGAAGTGTTGAACACCTATCGACAAGCGGTTCGCCCGCACGCGAAAGGGTGATTGCAACTGCACTGGCGGTGGCGCCATTCCGCGCCACCATTCAAGGCGGATCAAGCGAAGGCTGCCCGAGGCGGCACGAAAGGGTGACATTCCATGAACGACACCAGCGCATTCGGTATCGGTGAAGAACGTGACCTCGACATCGCGGCCGGGCAGGAAACCAACATCCGTGCCGGCAGCGAGGTCAGCCGCCTGAAGATGACCTTCGCGGACGGCGCGGAGGTGGAGCTGACGATCGGCCCGAACGAGGTGATCCGCATCAAGCGCGGCACCGGGCCGGTCCGCATCCAATTCGAGGAAGCCGGTGCCAGCGTGCACGACCCGCTGCGTTCGGCTGTGTAACGGACGGTCGCCACCGCCGCCGTAGTCGGCCGTTCGATCGGGCAAGGTGGCAGCCCACCGCGCCCGAACGGGTTCTAACCTGTGTTGCGAAGGCCTGCCGCGACGCCGTTGATCGAGATCAGGATGCCGCGCTGGATCTTCTCCTCGGTCTGACCGGCGCGCCAACGGCGGATTAGGTCGACCTGCAGGTGGTTCAGCGGCGTGATATAGGGGAACCGATGGGCGATCGAGCGGGCCAGGCTGGGGTTTTCGGCCAGCCTTTCGGTCGATTCCGTGATGGCGTCGATCGCCTCGACGGTGCTGTTCCATTCACCTTCGATGGCCTCGAAGATGCGGCGAGCCAGGGCGCGATCCGGCACCAGCTCTGAATAGCGACGCGCCACCGAGCGGTCCGCCTTGGCCAGCACCATGTCCATGTTGGACAACAAGGTGCGGAAGAACGGCCATTCGGCATGCATACGCCGCAACAAGGCAAGCCCGTCGGGCGTCGCCTCGAGAAAGCGCGACACCGCAGAACCGAAGCCGAACCAGCCCGGCAGGGTAACGCGGCTCTGCCCCCAGGAGAAGCTCCATGGGATGGCGCGCAGGTCCTCGATCTTGCGGTTGGCCTTTCGGGATGCCGGCCGCGAGCCGATGTTGAGGTCGGCGATTTCAGAGATCGGCGTGGCGGCGAAGAAGTAATCCGTGAAGCCCGGCATGTCGTAGACCACCGACCGGTAAGCCGCCATGCTGTCGGCCGACAAGGTCGCGGCCGCTTGTAAAAAGGCGTCGGGCGGTACCTCCTTGCCTGACAGGAAGGTGGCTTCGAGGCTTGCGGCCATCAAGGTCTCGAGGTTGCGGCGGCCGATGTCGGCGTTGGCGTATTTGCTCGAGATGACCTCGCCTTGCTCAGTCAAGCGGATCTGCCCGTTCACGGTGCCGGGCGGCTGGGCCAGAATCGCCTGGTAGCTCGGGCCGCCACCGCGGCCGACGACGCCGCCCCGGCCATGGAACAGCCGCAAGGTGACGTCGGGCAGCGTATCGAAAAAGCGCATCAGCGCGGTCGAGCCGCGGTAAAGCTCCCATGAGCTCGTGAAGAAGCCGCCATCCTTGTTGCTGTCGGAATAGCCCAGCATGATGTCCTGCTGGGCGCCCGAACGCCCGACGAGACCCCGGATGCCTGGCAAGGCGTAGAACGCCCGCATGATGGGTTCGGCGTTGCGCAGGTCGGCGATGGTCTCGAACAGCGGCGACACGATCAGTTCCGCCCGGCTGTCCGCGGCCGTGTCCGACACCGTGCCCCGCAGCAGGCCGAATTCCTTTTGGAGCAGCAGCACTTCGAGCAGGTCGCTGACCGTCTCGGTATGGCTGATGATGTAGTGCCGGATCGTGTCAGGGCCGAAGGCGTGACGTAGCTCGCGCGCCTTGATGAAAATGTCGAACTCGCCCTGTGCCTTTTCGGAATAGGTCGCGAAGGGCAGTCGCAGCGGACGGGCGTCGCCGAGCACCCGCAGCAGCAGGGCCTGCTTGGAGGCCTCGTCGAGCCCCGAATAATCGGGCTCGACACCCGAAACGCTGAACAGCTCAGCCAGGGATTCCTCGTGCCGGTCCGAACTCTGCCGCAGATCGACCGTGGCCAGATGGAAGCCGAACACCTCCACGGCGCGGATCAGAGGCCGCAGACGCAGATCCGCCAAGGCACCGCCATGGTGAGCCGCGAGGGACGCTTCCAGCACCCGCAGGTCGGCGATCATCTCGCCAGGAGAACTATACGGCTCGAGCGTTCCGCCGCGCACATGCAGGGCCGCCGCTCCGGTCAGTGCCGTGAGGGTGGCGGCGAGCCGGCCGTGGATGCCGCGGGCGGCCCGGCGATAGGGCTCGTCGTCCCGGTGGGCACTCGAATCCTGCGAGGCCATCGCGAGGGCGTCCACCTCCGGGGTGCAGCCGACCAGCATGCGGGACACCGACAATTCGGCACCGAGGTTGTGCAACTCCCCGAGATAATAGGTGAGGGCGGTTTCGCATTGGCGGCGCACCGCGATCGTCAGCGTCTCGGCATCGACATTGGGATTGCCGTCGCGGTCGCCGCCGATCCAATTGCCCATGCGGAAGAAGGGCGCCACCGGCTCGCCGAGCAGGTGCTCCAGTTCGGCATAAAGGCGTGGGATCTCACGCAGGAATGTGGTCCGGTAATAGCTGAGGGCGTTTTCGATCTCGTCGCGGACCGTCAGCTTGCGATAGCGCAGCAGGCGGGTCTGCCACAGTTGCATGATGCGCGTGCGGAGTTGGCTCTCGTTCAGGGCCCGCTCCCGGGCGTTGAACAGCCCGTCTCGCGCAGCCAGCAATTCCGCGACAGCGAGCTCGGCGTCGAGGAGGCTTTTGCGTTGCACTTCGGTCGGGTGGGCGGTCAGCACCGGCGACACCCAGGCGTCCTGCAGGGCCGCGGCGATCTCCTGCTTGCCGATGCCGGCCTCGGAAAAGCGGCGAAACGCCTGAGCCAAGCTGCCGGGCTGCAGCGCTCCGCCGTCGGGATTCTCACGCTCGTGGTGGGCGCGACGCCGGACGTGGTGCCGGTCTTCCGCGATGTTGGTGAGGTGCGAGAAATAGGTGAAGGCCCGCACGACCGACACGGCCTGAGAGGGCGTCAGACCCCGAAGCAGCAATTCGAGCGCATGGCCGGCGGCTTCATCGGAATTGCGCTGATGGGCGACGCTCAACC
The DNA here is from genome assembly GCF_033947565.1 of Lichenihabitans sp. Uapishka_5. NCBI lineage: Bacteria > Pseudomonadati > Pseudomonadota > Alphaproteobacteria > Hyphomicrobiales > Lichenihabitantaceae > Lichenihabitans > Lichenihabitans sp. Uapishka_5. Next base: position 119,996 of record NZ_JARPVX010000001.1, on the reverse strand, counting down.
GCCTGATCGACTCGACGAGATCGAAGGCTGCGGCCCCCTCCTGCTCTCGGATGATGTCGCCCAACATAGTGCCGAGCAGGCGAATGTCGTCAATCAGCGGCTGCGTCTTGCTGTCCAGACCGGGTGCGGGAGCTGAGTTCGACGAAACGACCGCGTCCATGATCCACCTGCAAGTCCAAGCACCAAGGCCAGGCGGTTAGGCCGGCTCGCGCTGCTTGTTGCAAATCACGTGCCCGATCACAACGGGCGGACCGCGCCTCAGTCGGGATTGATGCCGTCGATACGATGCCCGGCTGTTTCGATGGCCGGTTGCGCTCGACGCTGCGCCCCGACCCAGCCGTGCACGAGATCGTGCATGAAGCCGAGTTTTTCGATGATGGTCGGCGTCAACACGAAGGGGTAGAAGTCACCAAGACCCATGCTGCGGTTCAAGCTGTTGACCGCAAAGGTCAGCGGCACCCAGGCCTCGATGATCGGCGCGATGCTGTCGGCCGTGTAGGGCGAGAAATCGACACGCGTCGCCAGGGCGTCGGACGCCACGATGTCTTTCGGCTTGATCCGGATGCCGAAAGCTTCAGCGGTGTTCAGCGTGTCGATGATGTGCAGGTAATGCGCCCAGGTCTCCGCAAAATCCTCCCACGGATGGGTGGTGGCATAGGCGCTGACGTAGTGCTCCCGCCAATGGGCGGGCGGCCCCTCGCGATAATGCTTCTGCAGCGCGGCATTATAATCTTCCCGCTCGTCGCCGAAGATGGCGCGGCAGGGCTCGAGCGCCGGGGCATCGCGCACCAGGCGATCCCAATAATAATGGCCGACCTCATGCCGGAAGTGGCCCAGCAGGGTCCGGTACGGCTCGTGCATGGCGGCCCGGCGGCGCTCCCGCTCGGCGTCGTCGGCTTCCGCGATGTTGATCGTGATGTCGCCATGGTCATGGCCGGTCAACACCCGCTTGGTCGCCGATTCGTCCTCCTTGAACTCGAAGATCAAGCCTTCGATCGGATCCTGGCCGCGCGTCACGAGGGGCAGCTTGAGGGCCAGCAGGGTGTAGAACAGCCGGTGCTTGGCAAATTCGAGCTGCTTCCACAGCAGCTTGTTGTGGTCCTTACCGAGGTCCGGGACGGTCCGGTTGTGACGGCAGGCGAGGCAATAATCGTCCGAATCGTCGGCCGCGATCAGCCAGTTGCAGACATCGTAGGCCGCGTTGTCACAGAACTTGACCGAATGACTCGGGTCGCCGGCCTTATGCCAGACCAGATGGCTGAGCTCTTCGGCGTCGCGGTCGAGGGCCATCAGCGTGTTGGAGCACGTGTCGTAGCCGACCCGCAGGCCGCAGCGCTCGCACCGCGTGTTTTCGAAGAACAGGGTCTGCCCACAATTCTGGCAATCGAACAGCTTCACGACCTCGCTCCCAACGCGGCTTACGCGACCAAAGGGTCACGCCAGCTTGCCTCGCAAACTCGGCAGGTCTCGGATCGATCCCTCTCGCCCCCAGAATCTTCCGCATTGCAGCAGAGACGCTGGCCCGGCGACGACTGTTCAGGAGCCGCCGTAAAGCCAGTCCAGCCGGGCAAGCGCGCGGGAGCCTCCGAGCAGCCGCATCGCGAGGTCGCGTGCGTCGGCCGCGGGTCTGCCGAGGTGATAGATGTCGCCTTGCCGCCGGGATTGCTGCTGAACCCGCGCGGCCTTGTCGCGACGCTGGTGTTCATAGGCCGCAAAGGCAGGAACGACCGACACGCCCTCCGCGAGGCATACCGCGAGGCTGCCGGCATCCTCGATCGCCTGGGAGGCGCCCTGGGCCAGGAACGGCAGCATGGGATGGGCGGCGTCACCCAGCACCGTCATGTTGCCCTCCGACCATCGCGCCCGAGGCGCGGCATCGCGAAGGCGCCAGCAGCGCCATTCCGCAGTCGGATCGAGAAGCTGCAGCGCCTCGGTGTGCCACCCCGCGAAGGCATGCCGCAGCGCCGCAGGATCGCCGGGACGCGACCAGGGATCGTCCGACCGGGACGGCGTCGCGGCGGAGGCTTGCGTGATGGCGACGACGTTGACGTGCGTCCCCCCAGGAACGGGGTAATGCACCAGATGGGTACGAGGCCCAAGCCAAAGGTTGGTGTCGGGCGCCCGGTGGGTGGTGCCCAGTCGCGCGCTCGGCACCAGGGCCCGCCAGGCGATGCGGCCGCTGTCGCGCGCCGCCGCTGTTGCGATGCCGCGCGCATCCACGAAGCCGTCGCATGCGAAAGGCTCGCCTTGACCTGCGAGCGCCACGCCCTTCGCCGAGGTGCCCGCGACGTCGGCGCCGAAAACAAGGCGGATCGCGGGCTCCACACTGGCGTGCTCGGCCAGCACCCGTTGCAGATCCCGGCGCAACACAAGCAGGAACGGCGCGCCATAGCGCACTACGGCATGGTCGCCCAACGGAAAGCGGATCAGCTCGGCGCCATCGCGACTGCGCCGTACCCGGACCGAGCGGGGTTCGAGCGCCACGGCCCGCACGGCCTCGAGAAGCCGCAACCGCGACAACACTCGCGTCGCATTGGGGGAGAGTTGAAGCCCGGCGCCGAACTCGGCCAAGGCCGGTCGTCGTTCGAACAGGCTGACGCGCAAGCCTACGCGCGCCAAGGACAAGGCTGCCGCGAGGCCGCCGATGCCGGCTCCCGCGACCGCCAGATGGGTCACGCCCGAAGGCAGGGTCAGGGGGCCGTGTCGGGCCGATAGGCGCAGGAGGCAGGCTCGCACCCATGGCCGAGCGAGCCGTCATGCACGTAGTGGGTCGAACAATAAGGGCAGACCGCGTCGCCGCTGTCGCCCATGTCGATAAAGGTGTGCGGGTGGTCGAATGGCGGCAACGCTCCCGTGCACATGAACTCACGGACGCCGACCCGGATGGTCGGCACGCCGATCTCGTTGTGGAAATGCGGCGTCTGGTGAGGAGCGGCCATGAAGAGTTCCGGAGAAATGTTGCTTTCCCGGCCGGTATCGCTCAGTTCGATATGGGATGCGAGCGAAAACCGGCAGGGTGTCGGCTTGCAACTCATCGCCCTCGACGAGCCAGCCATGCCCGAATTCCGATCCGGCGACCTTACGCTTTTCTATATCGACGAGCCGCCGGTCGGCCAGGACCGGCGCGAACCCATCCTGCTGATCCACGGCTTCGCCTCCAACCATGCGGTGAACTGGGTCAACACCGGCTGGGTCAAGGCGCTGCAGGCCGATGGACGACGGGTGATCGCGCTCGACAACCGCGGGCATGGCCGAAGCGACAAGCCGCGCCGGCCGGAAGACTACCACACCGACCTGATGGCCACCGATGCCGTGCGGCTGCTCGATCACCTCGGCCTCGAACGGGTGGATGTGATGGGCTATTCGATGGGCGCGCGGATCACCGCTTTCCTGGCTTCGATGGCTCCGGAGCGCACCCGCTCGGCCCTGCTCGGGGGCCTTGGCATCCATCTTCTGGACGGCACCGGGCTGCCGCAATCCATTGCCGATGCCCTCGAGGCGCCATCGCTCGATGCCGTCAGCGGCGCCATGCCGCGCATGTTCCGGCGCTTCGCCGATGCGACGGGTGGCGACCTCGGGGCACTCGCGGCCTGCATCCGGGGGTCTCGCCAGAGCCTGTCGACCGAGCGGCTTGCCCGCATTCTGGTGCCGGTGCTGGTGTCGGTCGGCACGCGGGACGATATCGCGGGCGATCCGCACGCCCTGGCGCGCCTGCTCATTCAAGGCAGGGCGCTCGACATCCCGGATCGCGATCACAATCTCGCAGTGGGTGATAAGGTCCACAAGGCCGGTGTCCTTGCGTTCCTGGCCGAGCGCCCGTAACCACCGCGGCCGGCCGCTCGGAACCGCTGCGACGGTTGTGGTTTATGCTATGAAGACGTCGACGCGGCCGCGAGGCGCGCGGCACGAATGGGCCCTGTGATGCACGCAGTTACCGCAAAGGTCATCGACTTCGCGGCCATCGATCCGGTGTTTTCGCGCATCCGGATCGAGGCCGACGATATGGTCAGGACGGAGCCGCGCTTGGCCGGGTTCGTGTTCTCCAACATCCTCAATCATGCGACGCTGGCGCAGGCGGTGATCTACCGGGTCGCGACGCGGTTGGGGCACGAGGACCTGCCGACCGCCTTGCTGCAGCAGACCTTCGGCGACGTGCTGGCCGGGCATCCGGGGATTGCCGAGGCGATCTCGACCGACATCATGGCGGTCTTCGACCGTGACCCGGCCTGCACGCGGCTGATCGAGCCTATCCTGTATTTCAAGGGTTTTCACGCCATCCAGGCGCACCGGCTGGCGCATGCGCTCTGGGCCAACGGCCGTCGCGACCTCGCGCTGTATCTGCAGAGCCGGTCGTCCTCGGTGTTCCAGACCGACATCCACCCGGCGGTGCCGTTCGGCAAGGGCATCTTTCTCGACCATGCGACGGGGCTGGTCGTGGGCGCCACCACCACCATCGACGACAACGTTTCGTTGCTGCAGAACGTGACGCTCGGCGGCACCGGCAAGGAACAGGGCGACCGGCATCCCAAGATCCGCAAGGGCGTGCTGATCGGCGCTGGCGCCAAGGTGCTGGGCAACATCGAAATCGGCCATTGTTCGCGGGTCGCGGCCGGCTCCGTGGTGTTGGCGGCCGTGCCGCCCAACAAGACGGTCGCCGGCGTGCCGGCGCGCATCGTCGGCGAGGCTGGCTGCGCCGAACCCGCGCGCAGCATGGATCAAATTATTGCCCAAAAGACCGCCGATCGAGCGGAACAGGGCTTCTGACGGCGCCCCCCGCCGCCACGACAAAGGACGAGCGCGTGCTGGAAAAGACGGAAATCCATAAGCTGCAGGAGTTTCTGCGGCGGACATTCGGTAATGATGGCCTGAAGGTGACGCCGGGCGCCAAGGACAGCGACGCGGCCGATGTGGCGCTCGGCGAACGCAAGATCGCCCATATAACGGTCGACGACGAGGACGGCGACCGTTCCTTCTCGCTCGATATGAAAGTGCCGGTCGAGCGCGCCGCGATTGAATCCTATCTCCGTAAGCTGTTCAGCAACGACAAGCTGAAAGTCGCTGCGCGCTTGAAGAAGACCGATTCCGTGGAGTTGAATTCGGGCAGCGACTTCATCGGCGTGATTTCGGCCGACGATCCCAAGGGCAAGTCCTTCACCCTGCAGATGGCCATTCTCGACTTCGACCTCGAAGAAACCTGATCGCCGATGGCCATAGGGCTTCCCCGAGTGGCGCGATGTGGAACGCTTTGGACAAGCGCCGCGTCGCGCTTTCTGACGCGGCCAGCATCTCACCGGGCCATTGCGGGCGGCCCGACGCGATCTTCCGCTTGATGCTTGCGACAGCTGCCTTGCTTGAACAAGGCGAATTGAAAGCGCGGCAAATGGATCGTGATTGGGTTGCCGACCGCATCGCATCCGGGCCGGGGCTTGACGCTGCGGTCGGGCGTAGTCAGTTCAGCGCAAGCGGCTTAGCACCGAAAGGCTCCTGCCATGACGATGACCGAAACCTATCCCGTGACCCGCAGCGACGCCGAATGGCGGGAGCGTCTGACCCCCGAGCAGTATCAGGTGATGCGCCGCCATGGCACCGAGCGCCCCGGCAGCTGTGCCCTGCTGCATGAAAAGCGGCCCGGCACGTTTGTTTGCGCGGGGTGCGACACGCCGCTGTTCGAATCTTCGCTGAAGTTCGAGAGCGGCACCGGCTGGCCGAGCTTCAACGATCCGGTCGAGGGTTCGGTCGCTGTGACCGAAGATCGCTCGCACGGCATGGTGCGGACCGAAGTCCATTGCGCCACCTGCGGCAGCCATCTCGGCCATATCTTCGACGACGGCCCGGCTCCCACCTACCTGCGCTATTGCATCAATGGCGTGGCGCTGGATTTCGTGCCGGGCACCTGAGGCGTCTTGGGAGCGGCCTCGGGCCGCTTTCGGTCATGCAGAGCCGAGCCAGGAAGGCGCGCCCTGAAAGCCTACGATCTGGCGACACGGGCGACCGTCCAACCGACTCCCGTGTCAGCCATAACGGCACCTTTGCCTTGCCACTCAGAAGGCTTAGAGGCGAGGTTGCGACATCATACGGCTTCCTGCTGGTCGAGCGTCAGACGGAGCCAGTCCTCCTCAGCCAGCACCAGGGCGCGTGCCAGTTCGCCGCGCTGGCGCGCCAGAGTCGAGGCCCGCTCGGGCTCGCGGGCGAAGATGCCGCCATCCCCGAGCGCCCGATCGATCTTGTCGATGAGGGCCTGAAACTTTGCCATCTTGTCTTCCTGCGCGGCCACCTGCTTCTTCAGCGAGGACGGTTTGGCGACGGGAGGGGGCGCGCTTGCCTTCTCGTCGGCCTTAGCGGCGCCGCGGTTGTTGCGGCGGCTGCCGCCGCCTGCGCGATCGAGGACGAGCTTCTTGTAATCGTCCATGTCACCGTCGAAGCTCTTCACCGTGCCGCCGTCGACGAGCCACAGGCGATCCGCGCAGGCATCGATCAGGTGACGATCATGCGCGATCAGCACGATGGCGCCCTCGTAGGCATTGATGGCCTCGATCAGGGCGGCACGGCTGTCGATGTCGAGATGGTTCGTGGGCTCGTCGAGGATCAGCAGGTGGGGCGCATGAAAGGTCGCGAGGCCCATCATCAGCCGCGCCTTCTCGCCGCCCGACAGCTGCGACACCGGCGTGTCAGCCTTCTGGCCTGGGAAGCCGAACTGGGCGCATTTGGCCCGCACCTTCGATTCCGGCTGGTCGCGCATCAGCTCCGACAAGCAGGCGAACGGCGTCTGCGTGAGATCGAGCTCCTCGACCTGGTGCTGGGCAAAGAACCCGACGTCAAGCTTGCTCGAGCGCCGCATCGTGCCCCCCAGGGCCGGCAGGCGCCCGGCGATCAGCTTGGCAAACGTCGACTTGCCGTTGCCGTTCGAGCCCAGCAGGCCGATGCGGTCGTCATTGGAGATGTTGAGGCTGAGCTTCGACAGCACGGTGCGCTCGCCATAGCCGGCGCTGGCGCCCTCGAGCGCGATGATAGGCGGGCTCAGCTGCTTCTCGGGCGAGGGCAGCACGATCGGCAGCACGTCGCTGTCCACCATGGCTGAGATCGGCTGCAGCTTTTCCAGCATCTTCAGGCGGGATTGCGCCTGGCTGGCTTTCGAGGCCTTGGCCCGGAAGCGGTCCACGAAGGCCTGCAAGTGCTTGCGGTGTTCGTCCTGCTTCTTCTGATGCTTGAGCTGGATTGCCTGCTGCTCGCGGCGCTGGCGTTCGAAGCTGTCGTAATTGCCCCGCCACAGCGTCAGCTTGGCACGGTCGAGATGGAGGATGTGGTCGCAAACCGCATCGAGCAGGTCGCGGTCATGGCTGATGACCAGCATGGTGGCCGGGTAGGTGGCGAGATAGTCAATCAACCACAACGTTCCCTCGAGGTCGAGGTAGTTGGTCGGCTCGTCGAGCAACAGGAAATCGGGCTGGGAAAACAGCACGGCCGCCAGCGCCACGCGCATGCGCCAGCCGCCGGAAAACTCCGACAAGGCCCGGTTCTGCGCCGCCTCGTCGAAGCCGAGACCGGACAAGATCGTGGCGGCTCGGGCCGGCGCCGAATGGGCGTCGATGTCGACGAGGCGCGTCTGGATGTCGGCGATGCGGCCGGCGTCGGTGGCGGTGTCGGCTTCCGCCATCAGGGCGGCCCGCTCGGTATCGGCTTCGAGCACGAAATCGATCAGCGTCGTCGGCCCGCCGGGCGCTTCCTGCTCGACCCGGCCCATCCGCATGGTGCGGGGCAGGGTGATGCCGCCGCTTTCCGGATGCAAGTCGCCGGAGATCATGTTGAACAGCGTCGTCTTGCCGGTACCGTTGCGTCCGACAAAGCCGACACGCGCCCCTTCCGGCAAAGCCGCTCCGGCCTTGTCGAACAGGATGCGCGGCCCGAGCCGATAGGTCAGATCATTGATGTGCAGCATGGGAGGCTATGTCGCGTGGCGACGCCCATCATGCAAGCGGATTGGCGGCCTCAGTTCTTGCGACCCTGGCAAAGTACGATCGGGTTCGACAGGGCATTGGCAAAGCCATAGCCCTGGTAGACGGCTTGGTTCGAGGCTCCCGGCGGGAGCAGGAACGATCCCTGGACCGTGCTGAGCGCGCCGTCCGTCGAGGACAAGGTCCAGCTGAAGGTGCAGAACTGCTCGGGTGCGCTTGGCCGCCTATGGCTGCACACCAACTCCGCTCCGCCCGCCATCGCGGCGCCGCCGCAACTGACCACCGCCTCCGCCCGCGCCGGGCTGACGGCACCTCCCACGAGAGCCATGGCCGCGCCGATCAGCCACGCGGTGCGGAGCCGATGAAATCGAGCGACAGCCTTCACGTCGAACGCTTGCCGTTGGGCGCTTTACCGTTTATGTGTTGCACTATCATAAGCTAGCTTATCAATTGCCTCGAGCCCGTCGTCAATGGTTCATGACTCCCCGACGCTCGGGTTCCTTCTGAATGATGTGGCACGCCTGCTGCAGAAACGCTTCGAGCAACGCGCTCGTTCACTCGGTCTCACGCGGGCACAGTGGCAGGTGCTGGTCTACCTCGCGCCGAACGAGGGCATTCATCAGGGCGGCTTGGCGGAACTCCTCGACATCGAGCCGATCACGCTGGTGCGCATTCTCGACAAGCTCGAAGCACGCAAGTTGGTCGAAAGGCGCCGCCATGCGACCGACCGGCGTCTCTGGCTGCTTTACCTGCAGGAGGGTGCCCATCCTCTGCTGAAGATCCTGCGGGCCTACGGTGATGCCACGCGAGCCGAGATGCTGGTGGGCATCGACGAGGACGCGCAGCAACAATTGTTCGATCGCCTGGGCGGCATGAAGTCCAATCTCCTCAAAGCCTTGATCTTGCCGGTCGAGGACGATCGCGAGGCTCGCTATGGTTGAATATTCTTCCCCGCGTGAGGCCGACGATGGTCAGGACCGGGTTCGCGACCTCGAGTCAGGGGTGGCCCATGATTATCGGGACGACGACAAGCGTCCCAGGGTCGACTTCGAGGCCGCGGTCGCACCGGAACCCGTCGGCAAGGTCGCGGCGCCCGTCCTCCCGCCGGCACCTCCGGTGCTCGCAGCAAAATCCCGGCGTGGCTGGACGCGTCCGGTGCTGTTCGCGCTGCTTCCGGTCGCGCTCGTGGCGGGCGGCTATGCCTATGTGACGGGCGGCCAGGTGATGTCGACCGACAACGCCTATGTGCAGGCCCAGATGCTGGGATTGTCGACCGACGTGTCGGGAACGGTGAGCGAGATCGCTGTTCACAACAACCAGCATGTCGCCAAGGGACAGCTGTTGTTCCGGCTCAGGCCGGACTCCTTCCACATCGCGCTCGAAGGCGCCGAAGCGCAGCTCGGCACGGTGCGCAACCAGGTGCTGACGCTGCAGGCCAGCTACAAGCAGTCGATGGCGCAGATCGATCAGGCGAAGGCCGACCTGCCGTTCTATGAGACGAGCTTCAAACGGCAAATGGACCTGATCGCCACGGCGGTGGCCTCAAAGGCGAGCTTCGATCAAGCCGAGCACGACCTCACCTCAGCCCGTCAGCGCCTGACGGTGTCGGAGGCACAGGCGCTCTCCATGCTGGCCCAACTCGGCGGCGACGCCAATCAATCCGTCGAGCAGAACCCCTTCTACCTCCAGGCCAAGTCCCTGGTCGACAACGCGCGCCGCGACCTCGACGACACGGTGGTGCGGGCGCCCTTCGACGGCACCGTGACCCGCGTCGACAGCCTGCAGGCGGGTGCCTACCTGAAGGCCGCGCAGCCCGGCTTCATGCTGGTCAGCGACACCAATATGTGGATCGAGGCGAGTCCGAAGGAGACCGAGCTCACCTGGGTGCAGCCCGGCCAGAAGGCGACGATCACGGTCGACACCTATCCCGGCGTCGCCTGGCAGGGCACCGTGGCCAGCATCAACCCGGCTTCGGGTGGTAGCTTCTCGCTACTGCCGGCCCAGAACACCACCGGCAACTGGGTGAAGGTGGTGCAGCGCATTCCCATGCGGGTCGTGGTCGACGACATGGCCGGCAAGCCGCCGCTGCGCGTCGGTATGAGCGTGGTGGTCGATGTCGACACCGGACACGCGCGCGGCGTGCCCGAGATGCTGAAGCCAATTACGGCTTGGCTCTCGCCCTGGGTCGATCGGGCCCGGCACTTCGCGTCTCACCGTGGGGTCACCCATGGCTGAGGCGTCAGCGCCCGCCGACGGCGGCATCGTCGCCAACCGCGGCATGATCACCGCCTGCGTGATCCTGGCCGTCATCATGCAGGCGCTCGACACCACCATCGCCAATGTGGCGCTGCCCTACATTCAGGGCAGCGTTTCGGCCAGCGCCGATCAGATCAACTGGGTGCTGACGTCCTATATCGTGGCAGCCGCCATCATGACGCCGCCGTCCGGCTACATCGCCAACCGGTTCGGCCGCAAGCGCGTCCTGCTGGTCTCGATCGCCGGCTTCGTGGCGGCCTCGATCCTGTGTGGCGTCGCCCAGTCTCTCGTGGAGATCGTTGGATTTCGTCTGCTGCAGGGCTTTTTCGGCGCCGCCCTGGTGCCACTCAGCCAAGCCATCCTGCTCGACATCTACCGGCCTGAGGAGCGCGGCTCCGCCATGGCGCTGTTTGGCGTCTCGGTGATGGTGGGGCCCGTGCTCGGGCCCGTCATCGGTGGCTGGCTGACCGACAATATTTCGTGGCGCTGGGTGTTCTACATCAACCTCGGCATCGGGGCCGTGGCCTTCGCGGGCGTCTCGGCCTTCGTGACGGAATCGAAGCGCGATGCGACCGCCAAGCTCGACTGGCTCGGTTTTGGCACGCTTAGCCTCGCCATCGCGTCGCTTCAGCTCTGCTTGGACCGCGGCGAGCAACTCGATTGGTTCTCGTCCGGCGAGGTGTTGATCGAGGCGCTGGTGGCGGCCTGCGCGGCTTACGTGTTCGCGGTCCATACCTTCACGAGTCGGAATTCTTTTGTGAATCCGCGGTTGTTCCTCGATCGCAATTTTACGGTCGGGATGGTCTTCATCTTCATCGTCGGCATCACCTATCTAGCCTCGATGGCTCTGATGACGCCTTACCTGCAGACCCTCATGGGTTATCCGGTGGTGACAGCCGGCATCGTCATGGGGCCGCGTGGCATGGGCACCATGCTTTGCATGTTCGTAGTGGGCAAACTGATCGGCAAGATCGAGATCAAGTGGCTGCTGCTGGCCGGCCTCATGCTCACGGCCTGGGCCATGTCGGACATGACGGGCTGGACGCCCGACGTTTCAGAGCAGCGCATCATCACCACCGGGTTCATCCAGGGCATGGGGCTCGGGTTCCTGTTCGTACCGCTCACCGTCGTCACCTTCTCGACGCTCCCGGCCGAGAAGCGGGGCGAGGGCACGGGGCTCTACAACCTGTCGCGCAACATCGGCTCGAGCGTCGGCATCTCGACCGTGACGGCGCTGCTGACCGAAAACGTCCAGGAGAACCATGCCGAGATCGCCCGCTACGTGACGCCGTTCAACCGGGCCTTCCAGAACGAGGCGGTCACGCAATATCTCAACCCTCTCACGGCGGCCGGGCGGGCGGCGCTCGACGGCATCATCACGGTACAGGCCACGGTCATCGCCTATATCGACGACTTCAAGCTGATGATGGTGCTCTGTATCGCCGTGATGCCCCTGGTGTTCCTGCTCAAGAAATCGGCTCAGCCCGTGGCGGTCGACCATAGCGCCATCATGGAATAGGGCGGCTCGCCTTGCTGGCATGGGGCCCGGCCGCTATAAGCCCGGCGTACCCCTGCCTTCAAGATGAGCAAACGCGCCATGGCGATCGAACAAACCTTCTCCATCCTCAAGCCCGACGTTACCCGGCGCAACCTGACGGGCGCGGTCAATGCCGTGATCGAGAAGTCCGGTCTCCGCATCGTGGCGCAGAAGCGCATCCACATGACGCGGCCGCAAGCGGAGCAGTTCTACGGTGTCCACAAGGAGCGGCCCTTCTTCGGCGAGCTCGTCGAGATGATGACCTCCGCCCCTGTGGTGGTGCAGGTGCTGCGCGGCGAGAACGCCATCCTTAAGTATCGTGAGATCATGGGCGCCACGAACCCGGAAAAGGCCGATGCCGGCACGATCCGCAAGGATTTCGCGCTGTCGATGGGCGAGAACTCGGTGCATGGCTCCGACGCTCCCGAGACGGCCGCAACCGAGATCGCCCAGTTCTTCGCCGAGGGCGAAGTCGTCGGCTGATCGCTTCCGAGCGAACGAGGCAACGCCGGCGCCTGGGCCGGCGTTTTCATTTGAGGATCAGCACGGCGCCTTCGCGGCCGATCAGCCGGGCCAGTTGACGGAGCCGGTTCATCACGCGGTCGCTGACGAGGTCGGCCTCGGCCGGCGCCACCGTCAGCGACACGGCCGCGCGGGTGCAGGCCAGCGGAAAACGGCGCAAGACGCCGGCCTGGCCCGCCGTCATGATAAAAGCGATCCGCATGGCGGCGGCCAGGATGCGAGCCCGGTCGAGCAGACGTGGCGACACGAGGCTGCGCAACGAAGCATTGCCGTCGTCATCCGCATTGGCGTGCCTATAGGCGCAGGCCAATGCCAGAAAGGCGCGGCCCGCATGGTCGATGCCGATCAGGTTGGCGTTGGCGATAATGTTGAGGGATTGGGCGGCCCGATAATCCGGATGCGCCCGCCAGGAAATGTCCGACAAAAGGCAGGCGGCGTGTCGCAGGCGCCGCTCGTCCTCGCTCTCGTCGAGGTCGGCCGAGGCCATGAAGGCATCGGTCCAGCCGCACAGGTCATGGCCATGGCCGGGGCTGCGGGCCCGCAGCGCATCATAGTGCTCGACCGCCTCGATCAGCGGGTCGGCGTCGCGGCGCTTCGTCGACAAGCGCTCGAAGAGCAGGCCTTCGCGCACTCCTGCGGCCGACACCACGATGGCGCGGGGCCGACCCTGGTGGATGATTTCGTCCAGCACCACCGCCCCATAGGACAACAACGGTCGGCGGGCGGCCGACACCGAGCCGATGGCGGTCAGCATGTTGGTGTCGACCCGCTCGACCAGCCGGGCAAAGGCCTCGGCCTCGTCGCCCGGGATGACGTAGCCGTGCATGACGTCGAGCGGGTAATTGCGCTGATGCATGTGGAGGCGGGCGAGCGCCCGCCAGGTGCCACCGACCGCGTAGAAGGTGCGTCCGCGCAGCGCGTCGAGCGGCCCCGCGGCTTTGAGGGCGTCACGGGCGATCTTCAGCGCCCGCTTCGGGCTGCCCTTCGACAGGTCCGACAAGGCGAGGCCACCGATCGGCAGCGACACGCCCTTGCGCAGCTTGGCCTTGCGGAGCTCGATCAGCTCGAGCGAGCCGCCGCCGAGGTCGCCGACGATGCCATCGGGCTTGTGGAACGAGGAGGCGACGCCAAGCGCCGCCAGCTCCGCCTCGCGGGCGCCGCCGATCAGCTGTGCCGGCACCCCGATGGCGTCCTGGGCAGCTTCGAGGAAGGCGGCGCCGTTGCGGGCATCGCGCGTCGCCGCCGTGGCCACCACGGTGATGTCGTCGATCCCCATGTTGCGACATAGGGCCCGGAAAGTGCGCAGCGCCGCCAGCGCCTTGTCGGCCGCCTCGGGGGCCAGCAGCCCGGTGGTGGCGACACCCTTGCCGAGGCCGCACAGCACCTTTTCGTTGAACAACGGAGTCGGGGCCCGGGTCAGCGCCTCATAGGCGACGAGGCGGACCGAGTTCGAGCCGATATCCACGATGGCGAGCGGAGCCGCCGCCGCAGAGGCGGCGGTCGACGGCACCTCAGGTCTTGCCGAGTTTCTTGAGGAGGATTTTGGGACTGGATTCACGCAGCGATTTGCCTCGACCCGACAGGCTCGGGTTGGTCATGAAATAGTTGTGGGCGTTGAACGGCTCCTCGTTCGGAGCCGGCACCACCCGCTCGCTCCGGCCGTTCGGCAGCACCCGGTAGCTTTGCTGGTTGTCGATCAGGTTGGCGATCATGATCTGGTCGAGCACCTGATCGTGCACGGTGGGGTTGGTGATGGGGATCAGCGCCTCGACGCGACGATCGAGGTTGCGGGGCATCAGGTCGGCCGAGGAGATGTACACGCGCGCCTTGGCGTGCGGCAAGCCGAAGCCGGCCCCGAACGCATAGATGCGGGTGTGTTCGAGAAAGCGGCCGATGATCGACTTGACCCGGATGTTGTCGCTGAGGCCCGGCACCTCCGGCCTGAGCGCGCACATGCCGCGCACCACGCAGGTGATCTTCACCCCCGCCTGGCTCGCCTCGTAAAGGGCATCGATCACGGTTGGATCGACCAAGGCGTTGCACTTCAGCCAGATGGCGGCCGGCTTGCCGGCCCTGGCGAAGCCGGTCTCGGCGGCGATGTGCTTCAGCAGCGTCGTCTTGAGGTTTAGCGGCGAGACGGCCAGGCGCTCGAGCCCTACCGGCTCGGCATAACCGGTGATGTAGTTGAACAGGTGCAGCACATCGCGGCCGATGGCGGGATCGGCCGTGAACAGCGACACATCCGTATAGATCTTGGCCGTTTGCGGATGGTAGTTGCCGGTGCCGAGATGGCAGTAGGTGGTCAGCGCGCCCCCTTCGCGACGCACCACCATCGACAGCTTAGCATGGGTCTTCAGCTCGATGAAGCCGAACACCACCTGGACGCCGGCGCGTTCGAGGTCGCGGGCCCAGCGGATGTTGGCTTCTTCGTCGAAGCGCGCTTTCAATTCCACCAGCGCCGTAACCGACTTGCCGGCTTCCGCCGCCTCGATCAGCGCCCTGACGATCGGGCTGTCCTTCGAAGTGCGGTAGAGCGTCTGCTTGATGGCTACCACATTGGGGTCGCGCGACGCCTGCACCAAGAACTGGACGACGACGTCGAAGGCTTCATAAGGGTGATGGACGATGAGGTCCTTTTGGCGGATCGCCGCGAAGCAATCGCCCGAGTTGTCGCGCACGCGCTCGGGAAAGCGGGCGATATAGGGCTTGAACTTCAGGTCCGGCCGGTTGAGCGCCACCAGCTCGGCAAGCTCGTTCAAGGCCAGCATACCCGCGACCGAAACGTTCTGCTCGGAGGTGACGTCAAGTTCCTCGGCCACCAGGAAGCGCAGGCCTTCCGGCATCTTGGCGTCGAGTTCGAGGCGGATCACCGTGCCGCGGCGGCGGCGTTTCAGGGCGCTCTCGAAGAACAGCATGAGGTCTTCGGCCTCTTCCTCGATCTCGAGGTCGCTGTCGCGGATGACGCGGAAGAAGCCTTCCCCCAGGATCGTGTAGCCGGGAAACAGCCGGCCGGTGTTCATGGCGATGAGGTTTTCGATCGTCACGACCCGGATCTCGCCGGGCTTGTCGCCGTCGGGCAGACGGATGAAGCGTTCGGTGCGGCTCGGAATGCGGATCAGCGCATGCAGCTTCCGGGCATCGGTAGTGCGGGCGAGGTCGAGCGCCACCGTGAAGCCGAGGTTCGGAATGAACGGGAACGGGTGCGCCGGATCGATGGCGAGCGGCGTCAGCACGGGAAAGACGTGCGCCATGAAGTGGTCGTGCAGCCAGTCGCGATCGGCCTTGCCGAGATCTTCCGGCTCGGCCAGCACGATGCCGTTGTGGGCCAGTTCGGCCCGCAGCTGCTCCCAGCGCAGCTGCTGGGCCGCCACGAGGTTATCGACCGACCGTGCGATCTGGGCCAACTGGTCGGCAGGCGACAGGCCGTCGTTCGACGGCGTCGTAACGCCCGAGCGCACCTGGCCGTAAAGGCCCGCCACCCGCACCATGAAGAATTCGTCGAGGTTGTTGGCCGAGATCGACAGGAAGCGCAGCTGCTCGAGCAACGGATGGTTGGGGTTCGAGGCTTCCTCGAGCACGCGCCGGTTGAACTCGAGCCAGGATTGCTCGCGGTTGACGAAGCGCTTTGGCGACGACGCCAGCGACACGCCCTCAGTTTCCTGCGGCGGTTCGATTTCGATGACGACGTCTGCGATCAGGGCCATGGCGGGTCTCACGGGTCGGCAGGGTTGTGTCCCAGCCCCGTGACAACACCATGACCGGATGCATCCCTGGCTTCAAGCGATGCCAGCACCGCCGCGGCGACCGTTCGCGTGATGCGGCGCCCTTCTGCGAGGCTGGCGTGGTCGAGCGCCGCCACCAGCCGGCGGGCCGCCCCGAGCGAGCGTTCCATGTGGCGGGACAGGAAAGCCAGCACGGGCGCGTCGATCGAAAGCTGCCGGTCGGCGAAGAGTTTCAGCAGCACCGCCTGCACGAAGGCTTCGTCGGGCTCGCCGAGGCGCACCAAGGGCGCGAGCCGCAGCCGCGACAGAAGGTCGGCCGTGCGCAGGCCCCAGTTGTCGGGCGCGGTGCGGGCCGTCAGCAAAGCCGCGCGGCCATTCTCGCGCAGGAGATTGAGGCGATGGAACAGCGCGGCCTCGTCGGCCCCGAGCCGATCCGCATCCTCGACCAGCACGTCGCGACGCCCGAAGAGCTCGGGCGGGGTCGCCGCGAGCCCCGCGCCCGTCACGATGGCGGCCCTGGCGCGGTCGGCCCAGATGGCGCCGAGGTGGCTTTTGCCGGCGCCTTCCGGTCCCACCAGCACCAGCACGTGCCCGGGCCACACGGGCCAATGCCCGACGGCCTCGAAGGCGTCCTGGTTGGCGGCGGCCACCAGATAGTCGTCGGCGCCGAAGCGGGGCGGCCCGGCGAGGTCGAGGGGAATCTGGTGCATGTCAGGCGAGGGTCTTGACCTGGCGCGGCATGGGGTAGGGCACTCCGGCCTCGGCCTCGCCGGTGTAAAGCTCGCTACGCAGGTATTTGCGCAGCAGGAAGCGCAGCACCACGCCGGCGGCGGCCGCCACCGGCACCGCCACGATCAGCCCCGTGAAGCCGAACAGCGATCCGAAGGCCAGCAGCGCAAAGATGATCCACACCGGGTGCAGGCCCACCGAAGCGCCGACGAGGTTTGGCGACAGCACGTTCCCTTCGAGGAATTGCCCCACGAACACGACCCCGAACGTCATCGCCATCAGGTCCCAGGCCGGCCAGGACTGCACCAGCGCCACCGCCAGCGACACGATCATCACGGCCAGCGAGCCCACATAGGGGATGAAGCTGAGAAAGCCGCCCGTCATGCCGATCAGAAACCCGAAATTCAGCCCGACCAGCGTCAGCCCCACACCATACCAAAGACCCAGGAACACCGACACGATGAACTGCCCGCGCACGAAGCCCGCCAGCGCCTTGTCGATGTCGCGCGCGATGGCCCGCACCTCGAGGCGGTGCTCGATCGGCACCCAGCCGTCGATGGTGGCGATCATCCGCTTCCAGTCGAGCAGGATGTAGAAGGCCACCACCGGGGTGACGACCAGCAACGAGAACAGGCCGTAGAGCGCCTGACCGCCGAACCACAGCGAGCGCAACAGCCCCAGCACATAGGTCGTGGCCTGGCTGATCAGCGAACCGATCGAGTTCTGGATATCGGCGTTCGACACCGTGTCGCTGAGGCCGAGCTTCTTCAGCGTTTCGCCGCCATGGTGCTGCAGGTAGCGGCTGCCGAGGCCGATGAGTTCCTGCAGCTTGCCGGCCAGCGTCGGAAGGTTGTCCACGAAGGCCATGAACTGGTGCGCCAGGATGGGGGCCAGAATCAGCACGAGCAGCACCAGGGCCACCAGGAACGACACCAGGATCACAATGGTGGACCCGAGGCGGTGCAGGCCGAAGCGCTGCATGCGATCGGCCAGCGGGTCGAGCAGGTAGCCGAGCGTGATGCCGGCCACGAAGGGCAGCAGGACGCCCGACAGCTGGTAAAGCCCATAGGCCAGCACGGCCGCGAGGGCGGTCCAGACCAGCACATGTCGCTGCAGGATCATGGGCCGGCCCTCCCCCGAATGCGCCGTGGCGCCCCTCGCGCAAGCCGTGGCGCTTCTGGCGCAAGCCATGCCGCCAGATACGCCGCGCCCGCGGGAAGCGTCAATGCGGCCCGCTGCCTTGCCGAAAACAGCCCGGCACGCTAAGGCGCCGCAACCCATCAGCGAGGACGAGATGACGACGCCGCCCGGAACCCCGCTGACTTATGCCGCCGCGGGCGTCGACATCGACGCCGGCAATGCGCTCGTGCAGCGCATCAAGCCGCTGGTGCGCAGCACGCGCCGGCCCGGCGCCGATGCCGAGATCGGCGGCTTCGGCGGCTTGTTCGACCTGAAGGCGGCGGGCTTCGTCGACCCTATCCTGGTGGCGGCCAACGACGGCGTCGGCACCAAGGTGAAGATCGCGGTGGAGAGCGGGCGTCACGGCACGATCGGCATCGATCTCGTGGCCATGTGCGTCAACGATCTTGTGGTGCAGGGCGCCGAGCCGCTGTTCTTCCTGGACTATTACGCGACCGGCCGGCTCGAACTCGAAGAAGGCGCGGCGATCGTCTCGGGGATCGCGGAAGGGTGCCGCCAGGCCGGTTGCGCCTTGATCGGCGGCGAAACGGCCGAGATGCCGGGCCTTTATGCGGGGCGCGACTACGATCTCGCAGGCTTCGCGGTAGGGGCCGCCGAACGCGGCCGCCTGCTGCCGCAGGGCGTGGCGGCGGGCGACGTGCTGCTCGGCCTGCCGTCCTCGGGCGTACATTCCAATGGCTTCTCGCTTGTGCGGCGGATCGTCGAGCGGGCAGCGCTCGGCTGGAACGATCCGGCTCCCTTTGCGGCGGGCCAGAGCCTCGGTGAGGCGCTGCTGACGCCGACCGTCATCTACGTGCGGCAGCTGTTGTCGGTGCTGAAGCAGAGCGACGGCCTGCGGGCTCTGGCCCACATCACCGGCGGCGGCCTGCCGGAGAACCTGCCGCGCGTGCTGCCGGACCATCTGGCGGCCGCGATCGATCTCGACGCCGTTCCGGTGCCGCCCGTCTTCGGTTGGCTGGCCCGCACCGGCGCCGTGCCGCACGACGACCTGCTGCGCACCTTCAATTGCGGCATCGGCATGGTGGCCGTGGTGGCGGCCGCCCAGGCCGATGACGTTTCGGCGTTGTTGGCCGCATGTGGTCCGACACCGGTGCGGCTCGGTCATATCGAGCCCCGCGCCGGGGCGTCGATCCGGTTCCGCGGGGCGCTCGCGCTATGATGCGGGAGCGGCTGCGGACCGCCATCCTGATCTCCGGCCGCGGCTCCAACATGGGTGCCCTGATCGAGGCCGCGCGCCGGCCCGATTATCCGGCCGAGATCGCCCTGGTGCTGTCGAACGACCCGGCTGCCTCCGGCCTAGAAGCCGCGAAGGCGGCCGGCATCGCGGTGGCGGCCGTCGACCACCGCATCCATGCGCACCGGGAGGATTTCGAGCGCAGCATGGACCGCCTGCTCGAAATCCACCGCATCCAGTTCCTCTGCCTCGCGGGTTTCATGCGCTTATTGACGCCCTGGTTCGTGGCGCGCTGGCACGGGCGGTTGATCAACATCCATCCGGCGCTGCTACCGGCTTACAAGGGGCTGCGGACGCATGAGCGGGCGCTCGCCGACGGCGTGAAGATCCATGGCTGCACGGTGCATTACGTCGTGCCGGCCGTCGACGACGGCCCCATCGTCGCCCAGGCGGCGGTGCCGGTGCTGGACGGGGACACACCCCAGACGCTCGGGCGCCGCGTATTGACGCAGGAACATCGGATCTACCCGTTGGCGTTGCGCCTCATCGCTTCTGGGGCGGCCGTCATGGCGGACGGCGTGGTGCGGATCGCCGCGGCCGATCAGGAAGGCAGCCGGGCGCTGATCCAGCCGCTCGACAGCTGAGTCTGGCGGCAGTCGGCCGGGGGGACTCGCTACACGCCTGCCTCTCCTCATTCCGGGGCAGCGAAGCCGAACCCGGAACCGGTGTAGTTCGACCTTGATCGCCGAAGCTCCCGATTCCGGCTCTCCGGCCGGAATGAGGGTGGGGCTTGCATCCCGTCAGGCGCGTACGTGGCTGCGACGCCGTCCAGGCGTAGAAAACCCGTTGCCTCCTGTCAGGCCCGCGCTGCGGCAGGCTGCTCCGTGGCTTCGGCATCCTGCCATTCGAGCAGGGTAACGCGCCCGCGCTCGACCGTCAGGGCCAACCGACCCTGTTTCAGCTCAAGTGCCTTGGCCCCGAAGATGCGCCGGCGCCAACCCTGCAGGGCCGGGACATCGGCCTTGTCGTCGCTGGCGATCGCCTCGAGGTCGTCGACCGTGGCCACGATCTTGGCCGCCACCCCATGGGCTTCCGACACCTGCCGCAGCAGCACCTTCAACAATTCGACGGTGGCACCGCCACCGCCGTTGCGGCGCTCGCGTTCGAGCTTCGGCAGGTCCTTCGGATCACGCTCGAGGCCGCGCGTCACCGCCTCGATGATCTCGATCCCGGCTTTGGAGCGTTCCATGCCGCGCGGTACGGCGCGCAGCTCCGCCAAGGCTTCGGCCGTCTTCGGCGCCGCCAGGGCGATCTCGATCAGCACGTCGTCCTTCAGCACGCGGGAGCGCGGCACGTCGCGGCCCTGCGCCTCGCCTTCGCGCCAGGCCGCGACCTCCATCATCACGGCGAGGTCGCGTGGACGCCGCAAGCGATTGCGGAAACGTTCCCAGGCATTCTCGGGATGCTGCTCGTAGGTGGCGGGCGAACACAGCACCTTGATCTCATCACCCAGCCAGGAAAGCCGGTTCTTCGACTCGAGCTGTCGCCGCAGCGCCAGGTAGACGTCGCGCAGATGCGTGACGTCCCCCATCGCATAGGTCACCTGAGCTTCGGACAGCGGCCGCCGGCCCCAGTCGGTGAACCGCGACGACTTGTCGACCGTCACGCGGCAGATGTTCTGCACCAGCTCGCCGTACGCGACCTGGTCGCCGTAGCCGCACACCATGGCGGCCACCTGGGTGTCGAACAACGGGGTCGGGATCGACCGCGACAGGTTCCAGATGATCTCGATGTCCTGCCGCGCCGCGTGGAACACCTTGACGACCCGCTCGTCGCGCATCAGCGCGAAGAACGGCTCCAAGTCGATATCGGGGGCCAGTGCATCCACCACGATGGCCTCGTCGGTGGAGGCCACCTGGATGACGCAGAGTTTCGGCCAGAAGGTCGTTTCGCGCAGGAACTCGGTATCCACCGTCACGAACTCGTGGGTGGCCAAACGCTTGCAGGCCTCAGCCAGCACATCGGTCGAGGTGACTACGCTCATGCGGATTGCATAAGGCAAACAGCACGGTGACGCGACCGCTTTGTGACGGCCGCGCGTGCTTCGCATCGGACAAACCTAACGGATCCTCGCCGAAGAGCCGCCGAAAGCCTGGCGGGTGCCGTTGTTGACAGCTCTGGTCCCGCATGGCCATGTCCGCCGCTCGCGCTGGCGGCTCGGTTCCGCCTCCTTTCGCACGATCCGAGAAGTTCCGAAGATGCATCGTTACCGTTCGCACAGCTGTGGTGCCCTGCGGCCGTCGGACGCCAACAGCGACGCCCGGTTGTCGGGATGGTGCAACCGCATCCGCGATCATGGCGGCGTGCTGTTCATCGACCTGCGTGACCATTACGGCATCACGCAATGCGTGGTCGATCCCGACTCGCCCGCTTTCGCGGCCGCCGAGGGCTTGCGTTCGGAAACGGTGGTGCGGCTCGACGGCACCGTGCGGATGCGGCCGACCGGCACCGGCAATGCCGAGATGCCGACAGGCGCCATCGAGCTCTACGTCACGGACGTCGAGGTGCTAGGGCCGGCCTCCGAGCTGCCGCTGCCGGTCGCCACCGACCAGGACTACCCCGAAGAAACGCGCCTGAAATACCGCTTCCTCGATCTGCGGCGCGAGCGCCTGCACAAGAACATCATGCTGCGCGGGCGGGTGATCGACTCGTTGCGCTCGCGCATGAAGGCGCAGGGCTTCTTCGAGTTCCAGACGCCGATCCTGACCGCCTCCTCGCCCGAAGGCGCGCGTGACTATATCGTGCCCTCGCGTGTGCATCCGGGCAAATTCTACGCCCTGCCGCAGGCGCCGCAGCAGTTCAAGCAGCTCATCATGACGGCGGGCTTCGACCGTTACTTCCAGATCGCGCCCTGTTTCCGCGACGAGGATGCGCGCGCCGACCGCTCGCCGGGCGAGTTCTACCAGCTCGATATCGAGATGAGCTTCGTCACCCAGGAGGACGTCTTCGAGGCGGTCGAGCCGGTGTTGCGCGGCGTGTTCGAGGAATTCGGCGGCGACAAGAAGGTGACGCAGAAGTTTCCGATGATCCCCTACCGGGAGTCGATGCTGAAATATGGCGTCGACAAGCCGGATCTGCGGAACCCCATCGTGATCGCCGACGTCACGGCCGAGTTCAACGCCGAGGCGGTCAGCTTCAAGGCGTTCAAGACCGTCATCGCGGCCGGCGGTGTGGTGCGGGCCATTCCGGCGCCGGGCGCCGGCGCGCAGCCGCGCTCCTTCTTCGACAAGCTGAACGATTGGGCGCGCGGCGAAGGCGCACCGGGGCTCGGCTACATCATCTTCGATGAAACGGACGGCAAGCTCGTGGGCCGTGGCCCGATCGCCAAATTCATCCCGGAAGACATCCAGGCCACCATCGTGGGGAAGGCCGGATTGAAGGCGGGCGATGCGGTGTTCTTTGCCTGCGACCAGGAAGGAAAGGCCGCGAAGCTCGCCGGCGCGGCCCGGGTCAAGCTCGGCCACGAGCTCGGGTTGATCGATCCGAATGTCTTCGAGTTCTGCTGGGTCGTCGACTTCCCGATGTACGAGTGGAACGAGGAGGACAAGAAGATCGACTTCTCGCACAACCCGTTCTCGATGCCGCAAGGCGGGCTTGAAGCGTTGCAGACCAAGGACCCGCTCGACATCCTGGCCTATCAATACGACATCGTCTGCAACGGCATCGAGCTGTCGTCGGGCGCCATCCGCAACCATCGCCCCGATCTGATGCGCGAAGCATTCCGCATCGCCGGCTATGACGAGGCGGTGCTGGAGGAAAAGTTCGGCGGCCTGTATCGCGCCTTCCGCTACGGCGCCCCGCCGCATGGCGGCATCGCGCCCGGTGTCGATCGGATCGTCATGCTGCTGGCCGGCGAGGAGAACCTGCGGGAGGTCGTGCTGTTTCCGATGAACCAGCGCGCCGAAGACCTGCTGATGGGCGCCCCGTCGATCCCGACCGCCAAGCAGCTGCGTGAAACCCACATCCGGCTGAACGTGCCCGACAAGAAAGCCTGAGAAGACTCGAATGGGGGCTGGTCGAAGGGTCGGCCCCTTGATCCGCAGCCTCCCGTCGCGGTTGGAATGTCACGCCGGTGCGGAGGATCCGCATCGGCGTGGTCTTGATCCGGTGCGTGCCTTCGGTCGTCTGCGCAACGCGCCTAACCGCTTGCAGGCCGGCGGCAGCCGCCACCGGAGTTTCCGCTGTGGCTGACACGTGCCTTCGACGACCGCCCAGCAGTTGCGCTTGAAGCCAAGTTTTTGACCTCAGGGCGCTTCCGTCATCCCCGAAAAGCCATGGACGCCACGCTTCTACGCCTTACAGCGCGAAGCTCGTGCCGCAGCCGCATGACGCCGTGGCGTTCGGGTTCTCGATCTTGAAGGCCTGCCCGATCAGGTCGTCCACATAGTCGATGTGCGAACCGCGCATATATTCGAGCGACACCGGATCGATCAGCACCGTAGCGCCATCCCGCTCGACGACGAGGTCGTCCGGCTCGCGGCCCTGCACGATGTCGAAGGCATATTGAAATCCCGAACAGCCCCCGCCGTTGACGGCGACGCGCAGCAGGGAGCCATCGGGTTCCTTCGACAGAACGCGGCGCACCTGCTTGGCGGCTTTCGCCGTGAGCGCGACCGGAAGAACTTCGAGCGTATCGGACATGGGGCTAAACTCCGCAACAACCGGTTCAAGGCCGGCGCAGCGATGGGTTGATGCTATGGGGGAAGATAATCCTTCCACTCACTCGCCGCAATGTGAGGGCGTGACGGGCACGCGCGTCTGGTCGCCGAACGCGCGTGTCGCCATATGGGGCAAACCAAAGGGAGCTAACACCTGTCTGTGCCCGACTCTCGCCAACCCCGTGGGCTCGCGCCCTATGCGTCAGAGGCCGATACGTCCCGCGGCCGGCTGGTGCCCGAGCCCGCTTCGTCGACCCGGGGTGCCTTTGCGCGCGACCGCGACCGCATCATCCATTCGTCCGCCTTCCGCCGCCTCGCGCAGAAAACGCAGGTGTTCCTGCCCGACTACGGCGATCATTTCCGCACCCGGCTGACCCATACGATCGAGGTGGCGCAGATCGCTCGGACGATTGCCCGCGCGCTCGCGGTCGACGAGGATCTGACCGAGGCGCTGGCGCTGGCGCACGACCTCGGCCATACGCCCTTCGGCCACACCGGCGAGGCTGCGCTCTCAACCGTGCTTTGCCCCTTCGGCGGCTTCGACCACAATGCCCAGACGCTGCGCATCGTCACGCTGATCGAGCGTCGCTATCCGGCATTCGATGGGTTGAATCTCACCTGGGACACGCTCGACGGCCTCGTCAACCGCAGCGGCGACGCGCAGGACCGGCCAGCACCCTGGTCAGCCTGGCACCACGACGGGCTCGCCTGTGTGACGGGGACGGACGCCTGGAGCCGCGCGCTTGGCGCCCACCCCAACCCAGGGATCGAGGCGCAGGTGGCGGCCGCCTCGGACGACATCGCCTATAACGCGCATGACATCGAGGACGGACTCCAGGCGGGATTGTTCAGCCTGGTGGATCTCGAGGCCGTGCCGGTTCTCGCCGAGGCGAAACGGCGGCAATTGGCGGAGGCCCCCGGCCTCGACGATCTGCTGCTGATCCGCGGCATCACGCGTGAGCTTGTGGGCGTCTTCGTCGACGACATCATCGCGGCAACCCGACGCCGCCTCGATCAGGTTGCTCCGCGCGACGCCGATGCGGTGCGGTGCCTGCCCGTGCCGCTGGTGAAGCTTTCGCCCCCTCGGCAGGAAGACAGCCTCAAACTGAAGGATTTTCTCTTCGAGCGCATGTACCGGCATCCCCGGCTCGTCGTGGTGCGGCGGCGCGCCTGGACCGTGGTGCAGGACCTCGCGGCCAAGCTGCTCGAGGCGCCCGACCTGTTGCCCGCGGCGTGGCGGATCGGCGACCATGGGGGCGGCACACGGGCTCACGCCCGCCGTGTCGCCGACTACGTGGCCGGCATGACGGATCGGCATGCCGTGTCGGAACATCGCCGGCTTTTTGACGATACCCCCGATTTGAGCTAGGTGCCGCCCGGCCCCGTGCCTCGGGGCGGGAAGGCACCATGGACATCTTCGCCGAATTTCGTCGCCGCTTCGTGGCGGTTCTCGAGCCTATGCTGGCCGACGGCCGCTTGCCGGCCGGACTCGACCTCGGCCGTTTCGTGGTCGAGCCGCCGCGCGACGCCAGCCATGGAGACCTGTCGACCAATGCCGCCATGGTTTATGCCAAGGAGGCACAGGCGCATTTCAAGTCGCCGCGCCAGTTTGCGACCGTTCTGGCCGCCGTGTTGGCGGAAGACCCGGACGTCGATGCGGCCGAGGTGGCGGGCCCGGGATTCCTGAACCTTCGCCTGCGGCCGCGCATCCTGGGCGAGGTGCTGCGGTCGAGCCTCGCGGATGCGGCAGGCTTCGGGCGCAATGCGGCGCCCGGCGCGCCGTCCGTCAACATCGAGTTCGTGTCCGCCAACCCGACCGGCCCGATGCATGTCGGCCATGGCCGCGGCGCCGTCTTCGGCGACGCGCTGGCGGCGCTGCTGGGCTTCGCGGGCCAGTCGGTGGTGCGGGAATATTACATCAACGATGCCGGCGCTCAGGTGGACGTTCTGGCGCGCTCGGCTTTCCTGCGCTACCGCGAGGCGCTCGGCGAGACCATCGGAGCGATTCCCGAAGGGTTGTACCCCGGCGATTATCTGAAGGGCGTCGGCCAGGCGCTCGCCCGCCAGCATGGCGATGCACTGCTTCAGCAGGACGAGGCCGCCTGGCTGCCGACCGTCCGCGACGACGCTATCGCGGCCATGATGGACCTGATCCGCGACGACCTCGCCAGTTTGAACATTCGCCACGAGGTGTTCTTCTCGGAACGCTCGCTGACGGCGAACCTGCCCGGTCGGGACATCAATGCCGTCGAGGCGGCGATTGCGGATCTCGAGGCCAAGGGGTTGATCTATCTGGGCCGCCTGCCGCCGCCCAAGGGGCAGTTGCCGGACGACTGGGAAGATCGCGAGCAGACGTTATTCCGCTCGACAGTATTCGGCGACGACGTCGACCGCGCGCTGCGCAAGTCGAACGGTGCCTACACCTATTTCGCTTCGGACATCGCCTACCACAAAACCAAGATCGACCGCGGCTTCGGGGCGCTCATCGATGTGCTGGGGGCCGACCACGGCGGCTATGTCAAGCGCATGACGGCGGCCGTGGCGGCCTTGTCGAACCGCAGTGTGGCGCTCGACGTCAAGCTGTGCCAGTTGGTCAAGCTGCTGCGAGCCGGTGAGCCGGTGAAGATGTCGAAGCGCTCGGGCGACTTCGTAACCCTGCGGGAGGTGGTGGACGAAGTCGGCGTCGATGCCGTCCGTTTCATGATGTTGTTTCGCAAGAACGACGCGCCGCTCGACTTCGACCTCGAGAAGGTGCTGGAGCAATCCAAGGACAATCCGGTCTTCTATGTGCAATATGCCCATGCGCGCGGGCGTTCGATCATGCGACAGGCCGCGACCGTTCTTCCCGATCTCGACCAGACCACCGGCGCCTTGGCCGAGGCCGATTTCGCGCTGTTGAGCGACGAAGGCGAGCAGGGCCTCATCAAGCTGATCGCGCAATTCCCCCGTGTGGTGGCCAGCGCCGCGGCGGCCCATGAGCCACACAGGATCGCCTTCTACGTGCACGAGCTTGCCAGCGCGTTCCACGCGCACTGGAACCGCGGCAAAGATCATCCGGAACTACGGTTCGTTAAGGAAGATCAGCGAGATTTATCGCGGGCCAGGTTGGGCTTGGTGGGATCGTTGTTGATCGTGCTCAAGTCCGGCCTTGGCATTCTCGGGGTCAATGCCCCGGAAGAAATGCGGTAGTCGATCCGAAGCATCGCGCCTTTTTTCCGTCGTGCTGCCGTGTTGGTCTCAAACACCAATCGGGAACAGGCGGAAGAGGGCCGCGCTTCGAACGAAGGTTCGGATCGAGGCGGCCGCGACGCGAGGTGCAGGATGAGTGAGCCGTTCATGCGGCCGCGCCAGAATATGGCCGGTTACGACGCGCAGGGTCAGCGGCCGGGCTCGGATCGCGAGGATCCGCTGGCGGAGCTGGCGCGATTGGTCGGCAAGGACGATCCGTTCCGGTCGGGTGGCCAGGCGCCGGCTTCCACGGTGACGCGGTTCCCCCAGCTTGGGATGACCCCTCCGGCCCACCCCCACGACGCCACTCCCGAATATGACGACCGGGATTTCGATCACGGCGATCCTGTCGACTACCATGCCGAGCACACGCACCAGCAGGCGCAGCCGCATGGCTATGCGGCCGGTGAAGGTGCTGAAGCCTTCGAGCCGGCGCTCGGCTACCCGGTGGCGGGGGGGCGTGGCGAGGCACCCCCGTTGAATGCCGATCTTTGGGCCGAAGGGGCTCTGCCGCAGGCCGGCCCGACCGGCGACCTGTTCCATGAGCCTAGCCGCGATCTGCGGCATGACGGCAGGGGATCGCGCCGCACCTTGGTGGTGTTGGCGGCCGTCGTGGCGCTGACCGGTGGTGGCCTTGGCGCGACCTTCCTGATGCGCGACGGTTCCGGCCTGCATGGCAGCAACGGCGCGCCGCCCACCATCATGGCGGCCGAAACCCCCACCAAGGTGCCGTCGCCCGACGTGGCGAGTGGCAACGCGCCCGATGCCAACACCGCCCTCCTGGAAAAGACCGGCAGCGACAAGGTCGACAACGCCAAGGTGGTGACCAACAACGAGCAGCCGGTCGACTTGAACCAGCTGCCGAAAACCGCTTCGACCGACGCCGCCGCAGGCTCGACGGAGGCCACCAGCGCGTTCCCGCAGCCCCGCAAGGTCAAGACGGTGCTGATCCGCCCCGATGGCTCCGTCGTCGGCGAAGCCCCGCAGGCCGCCGCGGCGGCTCCGATCGGCATGGTGCTGCCGCAGGCTGCCGGCGGCGCGGCACCCGTGAGCGCCGAACCGAAGCCTTCGACCCCGAAATCGACGGGGCGCGCGTCGGCAACGCCGACCTCGCCGGTTGCTGGCGCCTCCGGCACCAAGCCGGCCGTTGCTCCGACCCGTGCGCCGAAGGCTGCCATTCTGGCGTCGGCCACGCCGTCAGCTGCCGCTGACGCTCCTGCGGCTGCGCCCGGAACATGGTCTGTGCAGCTCGGCGCGCCGCCGAGCGAGCAGGAAGCCAAGGACATGTCGACGCGCCTGCAGAAGAAATTCGCGGCGGAACTCGGCGGCGCTAAGCCGGCCATCGTCAAGGCGGACCGGGACGGCAAGTCCATCTTTCGTGTGCGGGTCGGCAATCTGGCACAGGCCGATGCCAAGACGCTTTGCACCAAGCTGCAGGGTAGCGGCGGGTCGTGCTTCGTCGTCCGCAACTGATGGACGTTGTTCCCAAGGCCTTCGTTTGCGGCTGCGAAGGCCTCGCGCTCAGCGATGACGAGCGGCGCTTCCTGACCGACGAACAGCCGTGGGGCTTGATCCTCTTCAAGCGCAATGTGCAGTCGCCCACTCAGCTTCGGGCGCTCACGGCGGCCTTCCGGGAAGCGGTCGGGCGCTCGGAAGCGCCGGTCCTGATCGATCAGGAAGGCGGCCGTGTTCAACGGCTCGGGCCGCCCCATTGGCCCCTCTATCCAGCTGCCGCAGCCTACGCGAGCCTAACGTCGGAAGCCCATCAGATTGAAGCCGCTACGCTGGGAGGACGGCTCATCGCCTCCGACCTGCGCGATGCCGGCATCACCGTCGACTGCGCCCCCGTTCTGGACGTCCCCGCCCCAGGCAGTCATCACGTCGTCGGCAATCGGGCCTTTGGGGCCGATCCAGACACCGTTGCGCGGCTCGGGCGCGCCTTCGCCAACGGGTTGCTGCACGGGGGCGTCCTGCCGGTCATCAAACACGTGCCAGGTCACGGTCGCGGCATGGTGGATAGCCACCACGACCTTCCGGTTGTGGATGCCACCCTGGAGGAATTGGAACGAACAGACTTTCGGCCCTTCATCGCGCTGGCGGACCTGCCGGCCGCGATGACGGCCCATGTGGTTTACAGCGCCATCGACCCGGAACAGCCTGCGACGATCTCCCGGATCGTCCAGGACACGATCATCCGCGGGGCGCTCGGCTTCACAGGGCTGTTGTTGAGTGACGACCTGTCGATGCAGGCGCTGAAGGGTTCCCTTCGCGAGCGCGCCATGGCTGCGGCCATGGCGGGTTGCGACATCCTCCTGCATTGCAATGGCAAGCTGGACGAGGCGCGGCAGGTTGCTGAGGCGGCACCCCGGCTGGCCGGGCTCGCCGCAGAGCGGGCCAGCAAGGCGCTTACGTTGATCGCGCGGGAACCGTCTACGGCAACGGCCGACGAACGATCCCGCTTCGAGGCGCTGCTCGACGCGCTGGTCTAAACCGCGCGCCGCTTGCAGCCTTCGGTCGCCTGCGTTTTACCGCCTCAACTCGACAAGGGCTGGCGGTGCCACGCAAGGCCCGCATGTTTGTAAGGCGGCAGAACGCCTCACCAGCTTCCGGTATTTGGCATCGACGACCAGGGTTCCTGGGCGGGAAGCGACCCGTTCTTTTGGATCAGTTCGATCGAGATGCCGTCAGGGGTGCGGATAAAGGCCATGTGGCCGTCGCGTGGCGGCCGATTGATGATGACGCCGGCCTTCATCAAGCGATCGCAAAGCCCATAGATATCGTCCACCGCATAGGCCAAATGGCCGAAATTGCGGCCCCCGGTGTAGCTTTCCGGATCCCAGTTGTAGGTGAGCTCCACAGTAGGAGTGTTGGCCTCGCGGGCCCGTCCTTCGTCGTCCGGGGCTGTCAGGAAGACCAAGGTAAAACGACCCTTCTCGTTTTCGATGCGCCGGACTTCCGTGAACCCCATCTTGGCGCAGAAGAAGTCGAGACTTTGCTCCAGGTTGGTGACGCGGACCATGGTATGGAGATATTGCATGAGACCTCTCAGCTAATCGTAACCGCGAAACCACCACCGCGCCGCGGTAAGTGGATGGCCGCGTTGTTGCAGCAGCGTGGCTGGTTCCGGAACCGTTTTTCCATCGCTGCGTTTTCCATTCAACTCGGTTCGATGGAGTTGAGTATGTCTACGACGATGATGAATGTTGGTTCCGCAAGGAATCTGATCAAGGCCGGTGTGGCAGCGGTCGCCCTTGTGGTCGCTGGCGCCGGAATGACCGATCCCGCGGCCGCCTTCGGCGGTCCCCGCTTCTTCCCGGGTGGCGGTGGCTTCCATGGTGGGGGATTCCACGGTGGTGGCTTTGGCGGATATCGTGGCGGTGGCTTCGGTGGCGGTTATGGCGGTGGGTATCGCCATGGTGGTTACGGCCGCGGTTACGGCTATGGCATCGGTGGCTTCGGCACAGGCCTTCTGCTCGGCAGCGCGCTTGGTTATGGCTACGGTGGTGGCTATGGCGGGTACGGTGGCTACGGTGGCGGCTACTACGGTGCCGGGTATGGTGGTTACGGTGGTTACGGCGGCGGGTACGATCAGTGCCTGCGCCGTGTGTGGGGGCCCTACGGACCTCACCTCGTGAACGTTTGCTACTGAAATCATCGGGGAGGCCGGCGTTGAGCCGGCCTTCTTTTTATGCTGTCTGCCAGCGACCTCGATGGAGGTTTTCAGCTTCTCGCGTGAAGTGCCCATCGGGGCCATGCAGGGCCAAGGACGGCAAGACGACCATCGGAGCCTTGCTTCCAAGCTTTGCTTCCAGCAACACCCGGGTGGCCGGCTCGCCGGACCGGGCGTGGATGAAGCGAAGTGTGACGGCAGCACGGTTCGCCGCCACCTCGAGAAAATCTCGCAAGGCCTCGGGACGGTGAATCGCCAGGATGCGTCCACCCGGGCGAGCTAATGAAAACAGCCGCCTGAACCAGTCATGATGGCCACGTCCGTCCAGCACGTGCGATGCGGCCCGTTGGGGATGGTGCGACACCCTCACAGTTTCGGCCTGAAAAAACGGCGGATTGGACAGCACGACGTCAACGGGCTGTCCGAGTCCGATGCGACAGGCGGCTTTATCGAACAGGTCGGCTTCAAGGACCTGGGCTCGTGGCGCGAAGCCGTTTGCGACCACATTGTGGGCCGCCAGGGCGGCCATCGCTGGATTGCCTTCCAGCAGTATCGCGGTGACAGCGTCGGATTGCGACAAGACCGCCAGCGCCACGGCACCAGCACCAGCACCGGCATCGAGCACGTGAGCCCCGGCCTGCGGCCGTGCAAAGGCTGCTAAAAGCAGCGCATCGGTTCCCGACCGGTGACCGCGCTTCGGCTCGCGCAGGACAAGGCGATTGTCGAGGAAGCCGTGATCCGCGACGTCGTCGCTCATCGGTCTGCGAGTTCAGCCCCGAAGCCGGCCTCGCGCATCAATCGTCTCGCCCGCTCGACCACGTCGATCGGCACCAGGATCCGCCGCTGCATGAAGCCGGTCGAGCCCTCGAGTGTGGACATGTGCTGATCGGCCAGGAAGAAATCGACCCGCTCACTCGTCAGGATGGCCTCGATCACGGACAGCAGGACGATGTCGTTGGTTCGCAGCAACTCGATCATGGACCCTGCACTGGCTCCTTCCACGACTGCGACCCTGCCGGTCACCGGCGCGAG
Organism: Lichenihabitans sp. Uapishka_5; assembly: GCF_033947565.1. Lineage (NCBI taxonomy): Bacteria > Pseudomonadati > Pseudomonadota > Alphaproteobacteria > Hyphomicrobiales > Lichenihabitantaceae > Lichenihabitans > Lichenihabitans sp. Uapishka_5. The sequence continues at coordinate 88,256 of NZ_JARPVX010000001.1, read as the reverse complement.
TTGCGACCGCGGGAGGCTTTCTCTATGGTTCGCCAACTTGGAAACCACAAGGATTTCGCAGTTGGGTCTGGTTATTCCCTTCGAGGAAGCCACCGGGAGCGGGGATATCGCCAAGCTGGCGGCGCTCGCGCGCGGCGACATGGGACGTGTCAACGAAACCATCCTGTCACGTGCGGATTCGCGCGTCGCCATGATCCCGGACGTTGCCAACCACCTGATCGAATCGGGTGGCAAGCGCCTTCGGCCAATGATGACGCTCGCGACGGCTGCCCTCTGCGGCTACACGGGGCAGGGCCACGTCAAGCTGGCGGCGTCTGTCGAGTTCATGCACACGGCGACGCTGCTGCACGACGACGTGGTCGACGAGAGCGACCTGCGGCGCGGCAAGCTGGCGGCCCGGATGCTGTGGGGCAACGAAGCCAGCGTGCTGGTCGGCGACTTCCTGCTCGGTCAGGCATTTCGCATGATGGTGGAGGTTGGCTCACTCCCGTGCCTCGACGTCCTTTCGACGGCCGCCACGGTGATCGCCGAAGGCGAGGTGATGCAACTCGCGGCCGCGAAAGACACCAGCACGACCGAGGACGATTATCTGGCGGTGATCCGCGCCAAGACGGCCGCCCTGTTCGCAGCCGCTTGTGAGGTCGGCCCGATCCTGGCCGATCGTCCAAAGGCCGAGATCGCGGCCTGCCGCGCTTATGGCATGAACCTCGGCATCGCGTTCCAGTTGATCGACGACGCGTTGGATTACGGCGGCTCGAGCCAGAAGCTCGGCAAGAACACAGGCGATGATTTCCGCGAAGGCAAGATCACGCTGCCGGTGGTGCTGTCGTTTCGCCGAGGCCCGGAAGCCGAGCGTGCGTTCTGGCGCAAGGCGCTCGAAGCCGGCGAGATCGTCGAGGGCGACCTCGACCGGGCGATCGGCCTGATGCGCAAGCATAAGGCGATCGAGGACACGATCGAGCGGGCTCGTCATTATGGGGCGATGTCGCGTGACGCCCTGGGATTGTTCCCGGCCAGCGACTGGAAGGATGCGCTGCTCGACGTCGTCGATTTCTGCATCGATCGGGCTCACTGACGGGCTTCAGGTCGCCGCCAAGACCTCAATCCAGTCTATGAGCTCCGGCAACGCCGAAAGCTCGCGAAACCGGGGATGGCCATGCGGCACCTCGGCGACCTCATGGCTCCACACCAAGGGGTAGGGGATCAAGGCCGCATAGGCGCCGGTCTCGAGCACCGGCAGAACATCGGACCGGACGGAATTACCGGCCATCACGGCTTGTCCGGCGCCCACGCCGTAGCGTGCAAAGATACGACTGTATGTTTCCGGTGTTTTGTCGCTCACGACCTCCACACCTGCGAACCAGGCGCCGAGGCCTGAGGCCGCCAGTTTGGCTTCCTGATGGAACAGGTCGCCCTTGGTGATCAGGACGAGGCGACCGAGGGTGGACAGCCGCTCAACGGCCGCCACGACGCCCGGCAGGGGCTCGATGGGGTGGCCCATCATGGAGCGGCCCAAGGCCAGGACCTCCGCCATCGCCGGGCCCGTGATGGCTCCATGGCTGAGGTCGAGGGCCGTTTCCAACACCGACAGCGTAAAGCCTTTGGCGCCGTAGCCATAAAGGGAAAGGTTGCGCCGCTCGACCGTGTCGATCTCGCGCGCGATGCGCTCGGGCGACGCGAACGGCGCCATTAGGGCTTCGAACCTCGCCTGTGCGGCTCGGAAAATGGTTTCGTTGTGCCAAAGCGTATCGTCGGCATCGAGACCGATGAAAGCGATGCTCATTCAGGGCGTTCCTCGAGCCGTGCAATCCCAGCACACGGCGGCTTCGACCCTCATGCGATGCTGGGCTTTCCCTGGCAAGAGTCGGCGGACGGAACCAGCTTCGGCAGGCACTCGGGTTCTATGTGAGCCCCGAGACCATTCTGAGCCAGAAAGGTGACAGGCGATGCGGAGACCCTGGCGGACCACAACGCCGCGCTTCCGAACGCGCCTACGCCTGCCTCATCGCAGTCGATGAAACGACTTAAGATGGAAGCTCTAAGAACCAGAATGATTTGGGTGATGGTGGAGGAGGTAGGACTCGAACCTACGAAGGCATAGCCAGCGGATTTACAGTCCGCCCCCTTTGCCACTCGGGACACTCCTCCGCACCATCGCGGCCTAGGGCCACCGGATGCCGAATTAGCCTGCCCGCTAAGCGGACTGGCCTTCCCGTGCGGCGCTTATGGGGGATGGCTCCCTGGTCTGTCAACACGGAAAACCGCGTCAGCGTTGGGACACCTGCCATTGTGGCGCATCGTAGAACGGCGCGTTCGAAGCGGGCAGTCGAGGGCGGTCGCGGATGTGGTCGGCGGCCTTCTCGGCCAACATGATCGTCGGCGCGTTCAGGTTTCCGGTGGTGATGGTCGGCATTATGGAGGCATCGGCCACCCGGAGGTTGTCGACCCCGATCACCCGCGTATCGCGATCGACCACCGCCATGGGGTCGGCGGCATCTCCCATGCGACAGGTCGAGCAGGGGTGGTAGGCGCTTTCGACCTTGGCCTTGATGAAGCCATCGATCTCCGCGTCGGTCTGGACGCTCAGGCCCGGTTCGATCTCGTCGCCCCGGTAGGGTGCGAAAGCCGGCTGCGCGAAGATTTCACGGGTCAGCCGGACGGCGGCACGCATCTCGGTCCAATCGTCCGGATGGCTCATGTAGTTGAACCGGATCGCCGGCGCCTCGCGCGGATCGGCCGACCGCAGCGTGACGCTGCCGCGGCTCTTCGAGCGCATGGGTCCCACATGCGCCTGGAAGCCGTGCTGGTCGGCCAGCTCCTTGCCGTTGTACGAGATGGCAGCCGGCAGGAAATGATACTGCAGGTCCGGCCAGCGGATCCCGGCCCGACTGCGGATAAAGGCGCAGCTCTCGAAATGGTTGGTGGCCCCGAGGCCGCGGCGCGTCAGCAGCCATTCGGCGCCGATCTTGGCTTTGGCCGGCATGTTCATCGAAGAAAACAGCGTGATGGGCGTGGTGGCGGCCATCTGGAAATAAATCTCGAGATGGTCCGTCAAATTGGCGCCGACACCAGGGCGGTCGGCCACCAGCGGGATGCCGTGGCGGGCGAGTTCCGCCGCAGGGCCGACGCCGGACAATTTCAGCAGCTGTGGCGAATTGATGGCCCCACCAGCCAGGATCACTTCCTGCCGAGCCTGGGGCAAGGTGGAGGCCCCATTGCGGCGGCAGCGAATGCCGGTGGCGCGCCGTCCCTCGAAGGTCACGGCCTCGACCAGAGTCTCGGTCCAGATCGTCAGGTTCTTGCGGGTGCGGGCCCCGTCCAGATAGGCCCGCGCGGCACTCCAGCGCCGCCCCTTGTGGACGGTCCTATCCATGCGCCCGAACCCCTCCTGCTGGGCGCCGTTCACATCTTCCGTGACGGGATAGCCGGCTTCCCTTCCGGCCTCGATGAAGGCGCGGTACAGCGGATTCTCGAGCGGCCCGTAGCTCGTGTGCAGCGGGCCATCGTGACCCCGATAGCCGTCGCCGCCTTCCTCCCGGGTCTCGGCCTTGCGGAAATAAGGCAACACATCGCGATAGGCCCATCCTCGCGCCCCGGCGTCTTCCCAGCCTTCGAAATCCAAGGGATTGCCACGGATGTAGACCATGCCGTTGATCGACGAGGAGCCGCCCACCACCTTGCCCCGCGGGCAGGTCACCCGGCGCCCGTCGAGGCCCGGCTCAGGTTCGCTCATGTAGTTCCAATTGGCGCGCTTGATGTTCATCGCCAAGGCCAGCGCGCTCGGCATCGCCATGAACAGGTGGCGGTCGCTACCGCCTCCCTCCACCAGCAGCACGGTGCTGGTACCGTCCTCGCTCAGTCGATTGGCCAGCACGCATCCGGCCGATCCGGCACCGACGATGATGTAATCAAAGACGTTCGACGGGTCGGCCTGCGTCACTGGCACCTCTGCGGGGATTGCGCCGTTCCTGCGACGGCGTCCGGGAAAAATGCTCCGAGTAGCATTTCGAGAAATGCGACGCCGAAACGAAGCCGCAGGCGAGGCCGATCGACAGAATCGGCATCGTGGTCTGCAGCAGCAGGTGGCGGGCCCGTTCCAGCCGCAGGCCCAGGTAGTAGCGGGTCGGCGCTTGACCGAGATATTTGCGGAACAACCGCTCGAGCTGGCGGGTCGAGAGCCCGACCCCATCGGCCAGATCGGCGCAGGACATCGGTTGCTCGATGCAGCGCTCCATTTCGCCCACCACGTTGATGAGCTTGGGATGAGCGACGCCGAGGCGGGCGCGCAGCTCCATGCGTTGCCGCTCATGGGCGTCCCGCATGCGGTGATGGATCAATTGATCGGTGACCGAGGCGGCAACATCCTTGCCGCGTTGCCGCTGAATGATCGACAGCATCATGTCAATGGCCGCTGTGCCGCCCGCGCAGGTGAAGCGCATGCGGTCGAGCTCGAACAGCTCCTGGGTGAGCGTCAGGTCCGGGAACTCTTCATGCAGCGCGTCAAAATTCTCCCAGTGAATGGTGCAACGATAGCCGTTCAGCAGACCCGCCCGGGCCAGGACATAGGGCCCCGTACAGATCGCGCCGAGCGTCACCCCCCTGGCCACGAGGCCGCGCAGCTTCGCCATGAGATCGCGCGTATCGATGGTCTGCACGTCGATGCCGGCGCAGACCACGGCAGCGGTCGCATAAGACGCTTCATCGTAGGCGCCGTCCGCCGGAATCGCGATCCCGTTCGAGGCTTCGACCGGACGGCCGTCGGGGGTCAGCACCAGCCAGCGATACACGTCCTGACCCAATGCCCGATTGGCAAGACGCAACGGCTCGAGGGCTGACGCGAAGGCGATCATCGAGAACTGATGCACCATCATGAAAGCGAAGGTGATAGTCCCGACATCCAAATCGAGCGTGGCATCGAGCATCATGGGTGCGCGTGAGGGGCGCGCCGCCACTGGAGGCCTGCCTTCGACCCTCGTCGATCCATGCACCATGACCATGCAAAGCATCCCCGTCTGGATCGAATGGGCGCAGCAGCTGTCTTTAGCCTTTGCCGAATTCCATTCTAGATCGAACGCGCAAATCTATGCAATTCCGACGCCAGTGTCGGGGCGAGGATATTTTCGAGGTCTCAACACCTCTCGCTGCCGATGCACATCGCCGGGCCGTGCAGGTTAAGCGAGGCAATGCCGCTGCTGTGTTTGTTTGATAGGCAGCTTGCCACATTGAGGACGGTCAACAAGGACGCGGACGCCCCTTTCTTTCCCGTCGGTGCTGTAGGAAAGCGTAAACAAGCGCCGCTCAGGCTCGTCATTCTGTTCCGCCATTCACGGGGATGACGATCGTGACCGAGCAGTGCGCAGACATCTTTCGAGACAGTATCACACCTGTGGCCGGATGGTTCGTCAGCGTCGGTCACCCGCTGGTGCAACAGCGGTTCTATGCTGCCATCGACACAAGCGGCAGCCTGTGCTGGACCGACGATCCCACGATTGCCGAGCAATTTCCATTGCGCCAGGATGCCGAATGCTTCGCGCGACTGGCTTGCCTGGATGAGGACTGGTCCGTCGACCGCTGACGAGACTCAGGCGTTCGGTCAACGGCGGCGCCGCTCTACCCGAATGCTTCCGGTGAGCGTCAGGGCATCAGCTCCCAGGTGATCTGAACCCGGGTCTCCACCACCGAGGACCCAGCTTCGACCGGAGGCGCCGGTGCCGGCACCGCCATAGCGAGCTTGAAGCTGCGAGCCATCGGCGCGGATGTGACATCGTTCGGCGCGATGCGAAGGATGCGGCCGAGCTTCAGATTTGCGGCGCTGGCATAGATCTTGGCTTTGCGAAGGGCATCCGCAGTGGCGAGGCCGCGCAAATCGTCCAGGATCGGCTGCTCATCGGCTCGTTCGAAGCTCACGCCGTCGATGGTGTTGACGCCCTGCGCCGTCAACTGCCCGATCAGGGCCCCGACGCGGCTGAGGTCATGCACCCTGAGTGTTACGACGTTGCTGGCCCGGTACACCTTCACCTTGGTGCCGGTCGGCACGTCCATAACGGGCGACAAGCGAAGCTGCGCGGTCTGGATGTCGGCTGCGGCGAGACCCGCGTCCCGTGCACTTGTCACGACAGCCGCTGCGGCTCGAGCATTGTCGTCGGCCGCCAGTGTGGCCGTGGTGCGGTCCGTGGTGACGCCCAACATAACGATGGCCACATCGGGGATCACCTCACGGCGCGCTTCGCCCTCCACCACGATGGACGGCACACTATCCACCAGGGCGGCAGCGACTTGCGCCGAAGCCGCGTGCACGGTGAGCGAAAGAACAGTGCTGGCCAGCAGGACGCGCAGGCCGGCCGCCGTCACGCGGCGATCTGCTTCGGAGCGATCAGCTTGCGGTTGACCAGCACCTCGGCGATCTGGATCGCATTGAGGGCCGCGCCCTTGCGCAAATTGTCGGACACGCACCAGAACGACAGACCGTTCTCCACAGTCGCATCCTCGCGAACGCGCGAAATATAGGTGGCGTCCTCGCCGGCCGCCTCATGCGGCGTGATGTAGCCGCCGGGTTCGTGCTTATCGATCAACAAGCATCCGGGCGCTTCGCGCAGGATGTTCTTCGCATCCTCGGCCGAAATCGGCCGCTCGAATTCGACGTTCACCGCTTCCGAGTGGCTGACGAAGACCGGCACGCGCACGCAGGTGGCGGTCAGCTTGATCTTCGGATCGAGGATCTTCTTGGTCTCCGCCATCATCTTCCACTCTTCCTTCGTGTAGCCGTCCTCCATGAAGACGTCGATCTGGGGAATGAGGTTGAAGGCGATGCGCTTCGGGAACTTCTTCACCTCCATGGTGTCGGACACGAAGACGGCCCGCGTCTGGGAGAACAACTCATCCATGGCGTCCTTGCCGGCACCCGACACGGACTGGTAGGTGGCCACCACGACGCGCTTGATGGTTGCAACGTCGTGCAACGGCTTGAGCGCGACTACGAGTTGCGCCGTGGAGCAATTCGGATTCGCGATGATGTTCATCTTGGTGAAGCCCGCGACCGCGTCGGCATTCACTTCGGGCACGATGAGCGGCACGTCCTGGTGCATGCGGAACGCGGAGGAATTGTCGATCACGACGCAGCCCGCGGCGCCGATCTTGGGCGACCACTCCTTGGAGACTTCGCCACCGGCCGACATCAGGCAAATATCGGTGGTCGAGAAGTCGTGGTGCTCGAGGTTCTTGCACTTCAACACCTTGTCGCCGAACGACACTTCGGTGCCGATCGAACGCGATGACGCCAAGGCGACGACCTCGTCGGCCGGGAATTTGCGTTCGGCCAGAATGTCGAGCATCTCCCGCCCGACGTTGCCGGTCGCGCCCACCACTGCAACCCTGTAACCCATCGATATTCTCCGTTCGGATGTCGACGGCGCGATGGCCGGACGAAACTCGATCCTGGTCGGACCTTAAACCCGACCAGGACGAGTGGAAGCGTGGTGCCGTGGCGTGAAAGGCCAGCGGGCCGGCCCTTTCAAGGTCGTATTACGCGATCTGGCGGACGTCGACGAAATGACCCGCCAATGCGGCGGCTGCCGCCATGGCGGGCGACACGAGGTGGCTCCGGCCCTTATAGCCCTGCCGGCCCTCGAAATTGCGGTTCGACGTGGTGGCGCAGCGTTCTCCCGGCGACAGCTTGTCGGGATTCATGGCGAGGCACATGGAGCAGCCCGGCTCGCGCCAATCGAAGCCAGCTTCCTTGAAGATGCGATCGAGGCCTTCGGCCTCCGCCTGCAGCTTCACCAGGCCGGAGCCCGGAACGATCATCGCGCTCAGGGTCGAAGCGACCTTCTTGCCCTCGACGATCTTGGCCACTGCACGGAGATCCTCGATACGGCCATTGGTGCAGGAGCCGATGAAGATCCGGTCGAGCCGGATATCCTCGATGCGTTCGCCGCCTTTCAGGCCCATATAGTCGAGCGCCCGGGCGATGGTGTTGCGCTGTTCGTCGGTCGAGCCATCCTCGGCACGCGGAACGGTGCCGCTCACCGCCACGACATCCTGCGGCGAGGTGCCCCAACTGACGATCGGAGGCAGGCGCGCCGCATCGAGCCGCACGACCTTATCGAAATGCGCGCCTTCGTCCGATCCCAGCGTCCGCCAATAGCCAACGGCCTGATCCCAGGTCTCGCCCTTGGGCGAGCGCGGACGATCCTTCAAATAAGCAAAGGTCTTCTCATCGGGCGCCACCATGCCGGCCCGCGCCCCACCTTCGATCGACATGTTGCAGATCGTCATCCGGCCTTCCATCGACAGGGCCCGGATGGCTTCACCGGCATATTCGATCACATGGCCCGTGCCGCCGGCAGTGCCGATCTCGCCGATGATGGCCAGGATGATGTCCTTGGCGGTCACGCCAGGCGGCAGGGTGTTGTCCACCTGCACCAGCATGTTCTTGGCCTTCTTCTGGACCAAGGTCTGAGTCGCCAGCACATGCTCCACCTCGGAGGTGCCGATGCCGTGCGCAAGAGCCCCGAAAGCCCCATGGGTCGAGGTGTGACTGTCGCCGCAAACGATCGTGGTGCCGGGCAGCGTAAAACCCTGCTCAGGTCCGATGATGTGGACGATGCCCTGCCGCTTGTCGAACTGATCGAAATAGGTGAGGCCGAAGTCTCGCGCGTTCTCGGCCAAGGCCTCGACCTGCATGCGGCTTTCGGGATCGGCGATGCCCTCGCGGCGATCGGACGTCGGCACGTTGTGATCGACGACCGCCAGCGTCTTGTCCGGCGCGTGGACCTTTCGCCCGGTGGTGCGCAGCGCTTCGAAGGCTTGCGGGCTGGTCACCTCATGTACGAGGTGACGGTCGATATAAAGAAGGCAGGTCCCGTCCGGCTGCTGGTCGACGATATGGTCGTCCCAGATCTTGTCGTAGAGCGTGCGAGGGGTGCCGGAAACCATGTCCTTCAAGTCCTGAACACGCCGGGACGAAGGGGCATGACGCCCGCGACCGCCCCGGCCGAGACACAAAGCCGGCGACAACCCGAAGGGACCGCCGGCGTCGATTCAGATAGGGGCTGGTAAGACGCTTGTCAGCCCTTGGCCTTGTCAGCCTTCGGCTTGGTGTCGACGCGCTCAGCGATACGGGCCGACTTGCCGCGACGATCGCGGAGGTAATACAGCTTGGCGCGACGCACCTTGCCGCGACGAATAACCTTGATTGAATCGATGTTCGGCGAATAGACCGGGAACACGCGCTCGACGCCTTCACCGTAAGAGATCTTGCGGACCGTGAAGCTTTCCTGGATGCCGCCACCCTTGCGGGAGATGCAAACACCTTCATAGGCCTGAACGCGGGTGCGCTCGCCTTCCTTGACCCGGACGCTCACGACAACCGTGTCGCCGGGCTGAAACTCGGGAATGGCCCGAACCGTGGCAAGGCGCTGAAGCTCTTCGGCTTCAAGAGCAGCAATGATATTCATGGGACGGAAACTCCTGCCGAGCGGTGGTGCATCCACCGCAGCGTTCGGCGCGCTGTTGTGATTTGAGGACGCGCCTATACCGCAGCTTCGGAAGAAAGTCGATGGTTTCCGTCTTGGATCAAGCGATCTGGACGCGATCTTCGGCCATGGCGCTCATCGCCAGCGCCCGCTTCAGCTTTTCCATGGCGCGACTCTCGATCTGACGCACACGTTCTTTGGAAATACCGAGCGTCCCGCCCAGGGCTTCGAGGGTCGCTGCATCCTCACGGAGGCGACGCTCCCGAACGATTCGGAGCTCTCGCTCGGACAAAACCTTCAGGGCTTCGCGCAGCCAAGTGACGCGACGATCGCCATCGATGGCATCGCCGACCGTCTCATCCGGCAGCGGGTTTCCGTCGACCAGAAACTCGACGCGTTCCGTTTGCCCTGAATTTTCGTTGTCGGTGACCGGTGCGTTGAGCGACATGTCCGGTGCCGAAAGGCGCGTATCCATCAGTTCCACATCGGCCGCCGACACCTTAAGGGCCGTGGCGATCGTTTGGAACATCTGCACATTTCCGTTCTGGTTCGACCCGTCTCTCGACAATTTTGCGCGCAGGCGCCTCAGGTTGAAGAACAAGGCTTTCTGGGCGGAACTCGTCCCGCCGCGCACGATCGACCAGTTGCGCAGGATATAGTCTTGGATCGAAGCCCTGATCCACCATGTGGCGTAGGTCGAAAAACGGACCTCCCGCTCGGGCTCGAACCGTGCCGCAGCTTCGAGAAGGCCGACATGCCCTTCCTGGATCAAGTCGGCGATGGGCAAGCCATAATGGCGGAACCGGGCCGCTAATGCGATGACGAGCCGCATATGGGCTCCGGCAAGCTCGTGAAGGGCGACCTCGTTGCGGTCATCTTTCCAGCTGACCGCCAGGGCACGCTCCTCGTCCCGCTCGAGAAACCTGGCCGTCATGGCCGCCCGAACGAACTGCCGCCGTACGCCTGCCAATTGCATCGCGTCTTCTCCCAAGAGTCCAGTAATAGGACGTTTCAAGGGCACGATGGTTGCAGGCGGGCGCAGGAATGTCGGCGAGCCGACCCTTCAAGGGCCGCGCCTTACGCCATCACTCCGTCACAACTTTGTAGCGCTCGCCGACATGAAATCCAGAGGGCGATTCGAGGCCGTTCAGGAGCAGAAAAAATTCGAGGGGCTTGTCGCTCACAGCCATCCGGGCCGCGAGCCCGTCGGGAGTGGCGCCGGCATCGGCGGTTACGACAGCAATGCGGGTTGGTTTAATGGCTTGCGCCTCGTCAGGCGAGATCTTGCGGAAGCTTTCGATCGAGGCGCGGAACTGCACGGCGAGGTCGTCGGTGAGGGACCGTGTGGCGAAGATCATGCGATACACTTCGCTGCCGTAGCGAATCGCCGCGAGCCGGAACGTCCATTCCTGGCCCTTGGCGACCGCCATCACGGCTGGAAACCCGTTGATGACGAGGCTTTCGACGGAAGCGGCCTGAAGCCCGTCGATCCACCCCGATCCGATATAGGATTCGAGCGTGGTTTCGGCCGGAACGTGCACGCGATCGAGCCGCAACGCTTCAGCGCCGCCATCGGCGATCCCGAGCACCGCTTGCGCTGAATTCTCAAGCGCGAAATTGGGGGGCGCCACGAAGGTGAAGCCAAGCTTCGGATGCACAAAGGCGTGACCGCGCACGACGCCTTCCGACGGGTCGTCGCCAAATTCGATGCCGTCGATCGCCGCGAGGTAGCGGTCCCGCCCGACATCGCCGATGCCCGGAGCGGAAAGCTGGCGCGCCACCGCGATGGCCTTGGCGATGCGCTCGGGCGTCGAAGGATGGGTCGAAAGAATGTCCGGCTTTTCGGCGCTGGTGTTTCGCCCGAGCAGCGACTGTCGCAGGTCGACGGAGCGACCTAGCGCTTCGAGGAAGCGTGATGCGCCATAAGGGTCGTACCCGGCCCGCGCGATCACATGAATGCCGATCTCATCGGCCTCATATTCCTGCTGGCGCGAGAAACTCGCGAGCGATAGCTGTGCGTAGGTCTGGAAGTTGCGGGTCTTGTCGCGGTTCTCCAGCACCAGGGCTGCCTTGCTGATGACGTCCGAGCGCTTTTCGAGCTCGGCGCGCTGCAACGCGTGCCGGGCCGTCACATGGGCGATCTCGTGCGCCATCACGGCCGCCACCTCGGAGGTGTCGTTGGCGAGCGCCAGCAGCCCGCGTGTCACGTATAAGCTGCCTGATGGCAGCGCGAAGGCGTTGACGATGGGCGAATCGAGAATGGTGACCTTGTAGGTCAGGCCCGGCACGTCGGACGCCACCGCGAGTTTCGACAGCACCTCGTTGAGGAAGCGCTCCGTCGCGGGCGCCTGATATTCGCCGCCGTAAAGCGCCACCACCTGCTTGTGCTGCCGCACAGCCGCCGATTCGATGCCGGTCGTCTTGGGGGCCGCCAACGGCACCGCCACAGCCTCGGCGCTTGGCGCCGGAGCACCAGTCTCAAGGCTCGAACAGCCGGCCGTGGCGAGCAGAAGCGCCGCGACAAGCGGATGCAGCAGGCGCACCCGCCCTTGGTGTGTCCGCATCGAAGCATGCTGCATCAGCCCGGCCACATATCCTCCCGCTGGCTTGCTGCCTCGATACAGCAACAGCTGCGACATGCTCAATGAAAAGCAATGTGGCGGCTCAGGGTGGATCGAGTCGCAACTGCTGTAGCGAGGTGACGTCGATCTGCCACCCCCACCGATCGTCCAGCAAGCCTCGTACCGCAAGATTGCGCCCCACCCATCCGGAAGGGTCCTGGCCACCCTTTGTCATGCGGCGCACCAGGGGCAGCGCCAAGGCGGCCGCGAAGCCGGTCCCGCCATCGCCGGAAAACCGCAGGTAAAGGCGGGCTCGACCCGCGTGGACGCGCGCCAGCCGCCCTTCGACGATCGCCAGAGCGCCGGCATTGGCCTGCAGGGCGGTGGCATCCTGCGGATCGATCATGTGTCGGGTCGCCCAGAGACCGCGTCCGGTGCGGCGCGCCTCATCCTCGAGGCTGAGGTAGTCCGCCCAGCAAGGATCGATGTCGGCATCCGGTCGCGCCAGCACGAGGCCCGCCTCGAGCAGCGCCTCGGACACGGACACCAGGCCGGGCGACGATCCCCCGGCCTCCGCAAAGGCCAGGGCAGGGGTGCGACCCCAGCGATCCGGTTCACTGCGAAGAACACGAACCAACATCGGTGTCCGAAGCAACCAGCCTCGCAGCAAGGTGCGAGCGTCCGTGACCCGGCCGGGAGCGGCCGCCACTCCAGGCAGGTGAACCACGCGTCCGTCGCGAAGATGCAGGTCGAGCGCTTCGTCCACATCGGCCAGTTGTGCCGCCTCACCACCCGACAAACACCCAGGCGACACGATGCCGGCCGCTGCCCCAGCGCCTCCGATCCACACCCAAAGCAGGCCGCCGCCAGCGATCAACCCCCACTTTGTCAAGCTCACCACCCGTGCTACAGGTCGGACCGATGTCCCGGTAGCTCAGCAGGATAGAGCAACGGTTTCCTAAACCGTAGGTCAGGGGTTCGAATCCCTTCCGGGACGCCAAAGATTTGCGGGGTGGATGTCGCTGCGCGCCCTGCGAGACGCGACGGTCGCCGGTGCTTCGCTGAGGCCCTTCCCTAAAAAGCTGGCTAGCCCTTCGAAGTCCTCTGGTCAGGGCTCACCCGATATGCCAGCATGTGGTATAAATGGTCCGGCAGCCCTTCGGGCTTGCTTTGCAGCTTCATGTCGGTCTTGAAACGCGATCGCGGGTTGACATCGCGCGCGTCAGACCCTCATTTTCCCGCATCGATCTAGGCCGTTTGTTCAAGCCGTTTCTGCCCTCCGGCAATCCAGCTTCTATTCGATCCCGACCGTCGATGGTGCAACACGATCGTCCGCGGTCGAACAGATAGAGGTGCCAGTATGGCCACAGGTACTGTGAAGTGGTTCAATGCCACGAAGGGCTACGGCTTCATCCAGTCCGATGAAGGTGGTTCGGATGTGTTCGTCCATGTCAGCGCCGTCGAGCGCGCCGGCCTCGACTCGCTGCCGGAAGGCCAGAAGGTCAGCTACGAGCTGAAGGCGGATCCCCGCTCGGGCAAGCAGTCGGCAGAGGCTTTGAAGGTCATCTAAATGCAGGTTCTCGTTCGCGACAACAACGTTGATCAGGCTCTCCGGGCGCTCAAGCGCAAGCTGCAGCGCGAAGGCGTCCTGCGCGAGCTGAAGGCTCGCCGGCATTACGAGAAGCCCTCCGAGAAGCGTGCCCGTGAGGCCCAGGAGGCGGTTCGCCGCGCTCGCAAGCTGGCCCGCAAGCAGGCCGAGCGTGAAGGCCTTGTGGCACCCCGCAAGAAGCCCGAGCCGAAGCCGCGTCGTCCCGCTCCCGTTCTAGCCCCGGCTCCGGCCCAGGCGTGAGCGACCAAGGTCCCGAGGAGGCTCCGTCCCGCGCAGAGCTTCGTCGGGCCCGCGCCGAGATGCAGCTTGTCGATGCTGCCAAGGTGCGTGCCGAAATGGCCGCCGCCCGCGTGGCCGAGGACGCGAAGACCGTCCGACTGCGTGCCTTGAGGCTCGCCAAGGAGGCCGAAGACCGTCAAGCCGCCGAGGCCGTGCCCAAGAAGCCGCTACGCAAGCCGCGCTGACGTGGTGACCGGAAAGAGGTGTGCGAAGATGTTCGCCTCTTTCGGCCCGACATCATCACCACGATCGATCAAAACCGGTACGGCTGCGTAACTCGCGCTCGGCCCTCGCCTCGGCCGCAACGCGAAACTCCTGTTCTGGTGGAGGCCAGCCGCCTCGCCTTACGGCGACGCCATGGCCTCACGCAGCGGCGCGAGGTGCTTGGCATAGGCTAGCCAGCGTTGCATCGAGCGGCGATTTAGTCCTTCACGGACTTGGCCGAAGCTTGCCGTGAAAACCGGTCGCTGCGCCTCTGGAAAATCCAGGCAGGCCGCGTCCCAAGACAAGCAGCAGTGATCGATCATGCGCCTCGCCGTGGTCTCGAAATCTTCGACCAGCTGCTCGTAATCGATCTCCAGCATCGCTCCGGCCGGCAGCGCCTCGCGCCAATGCGCCATCGTGGCCGCATAGGCGCGATAATAACGTCCGAGCTCCGCCAGATCGAAGCTGAACGGCTGATGCCCGGTGAAGCGCGTGGCAAAGCAGGACAGGCAGGTGTCGAGGGGGTGCCGGCGCGTGTGGATCACGACGGCGTCGGGTAGCATGGAGCGGATCAGACCGACCATGCGGAAATTGTCGGGGAGCTTGTTGGTGACGGCCCCGGCCGATGGTGCCAGGGCGGCAAGCGCAGCGCGGTAGGCTTCGCCGGCTCGGCGCAACACGTCGCAGCCGTCTCCCGCCACGAAGAGGCCTGTCGAAGCCATCTGCAAACCCATCGGGCCCTGATCGCGCAGAACCCTGGTCAGCAGATCGGTTTCGCCCGCTGCGGCAACGTCGGGGTGACCGGCCAGCACCTGTTCGACCAGCGTGCTGCCGGACCGCGGCATGCCGAGAATGAAGATCGCCCGCGGTCCGCTTGGCATGGTCGACGCGGGTTCCGCAGGCGGAAACACCCCATGCCGCAAAGCTGCGAGATTGGCCAGCGTGGCGGCTTCGTCATACGGCGTCCTCCCCCGCTGCAGGCGATTACCGGCTGCGAGGTGCCCGAACGCCGCGTCATGCTGCCCGACGTCGCTCAGGGCCTTGCCGAGCCCGAAATGCAGGTCGATCCTGTCGCGGATCGGCAGCGACGCCGTCGCGGCGAGCGCCTGCATGGGAGCCAGAAGGGGATCGTCAGGCCGGAAACGTCGACATTGGGTCAGACTGTAGAAGGCCCGCGTGTGTCGCGGCGCACGCGCTAGGGCGCGCTCGATCGCGGTACAGCCCGCCTGGACTTGGCCGCGCTCGACCAGCAACAAGCCGCGATCGACCAGCGACTCGACATGGTCGGGCCCCGCCGCCGCAAAGGCTTCGAGCGCTTCTGTATAGCGGCCGAGCTGCTTCAGGATCGTGCCGCGCGTGGCCGCGATCGAAGGCTCGTCAAGGCTGAGGCGCTGCGCTGCGTCACAAGCCTCGAGAGCCTCATCGAGGCGACCGAGGTCGATCAGCGTCGTGGCGCGGTTGTGCTGGGCCGGCGCGAAACCAGGGTTCGCCGCGACAGCGGCCTCGTGGGCCGCCAGGCTGTCCGCGATGCGGCCGAGCTGACGCAGCGCGCTGCCCCGATTCGTGTGGGCCGCCGCGTAGTCAGGTGCCAGCGCCAGGGCGCGGTCGAAGCTTTCCACGGCCGCGCCGGAGCGCTGCAACGCCCGTAACGCGTTGCCTCGATTGTTGTGGCTTTCCGGTCTGTTGGGTGCGCAGACTATTGCGACGTCGTAGCTCGCAAGGGCCTCCGCGTCGCGGCCCAGGGCCGACAAGGCGTTGCCGCGGTTGTTGTAGGCCTCGACGAAGCCTGCGTCGTGCGTGAGGGCGCTGTCGAACGCCGCAAGAGCCTCGACGGGGCGACCGAGCGCCTGCAGCGCGGTACCGCGATCGACATGCAACTCCGCCGATGCGGGACGGGCCGCGAGCGCGGCGTCGAACGCCGTGAGGGCCTCCTGGTTTCGGCCGAGCCGAGCCGAGGCGATCCCCTGCAGCCGCCAAGCGGCTGGATCGGCCGGGCGAAGCTTGAGAGCGGTGGCGAGGAACGGTAGTGCCGCCTCGATGCGGCCCCGTTCGACCATCGACAGCGCCAACAGATAGGCAGCGTCGAAATGGGCCGGTTCGCGTTGCAGCAGGTCGGTATAAAGCCGCTCGGCTTCTTGCCGGTTGCCGGCGCGATGCTGGTCGAGCGCCCGCCGCAGGCTCTTATCGGCCTGCGTGCCTGGCGAGAGCCGCTTGCCGCGGTCGGAAGGCGACCTCATGCGGCGGGCAGCCGCCCGTCCGGTTCGAGCGGGAAGGCGGCGTCCCAGCGCGCGCGCTTGTCGTGGTAGAGCGCCGCATAAGCGGCGTCATCGAGCCCGTAGGAAGCCTCGATCGCGGTCTCGAGGCCCATCTCGTGATAGGCGTCGAGGTTGCGCAGGTCCGGCACCGGCAGGGTGCCGGCCTCATGGCGCTCCCACATGGTCCGATAGGCCGCTTCGAGCTCGGCCACCAGCCGGGGCGTGTCGAACAGCAGGCACGTGTCGCGCCCGTCCCGCAATCGGCGTTTCAACGCCACAAGGGCCGCACGGTCCTGCCCGAGCGCGACGGCCTTTGCCACATAGGCCTCCGCATCGTCGCAAACGAGTTCCGGCAGGCCGGCCGCCGTGATCAGGCTGGCACAAACTCGCGACGCAAAACTCCGTCCCGGCACGGTCAGCAAGGGCACGCCCATCCACAGCGCATCCGAGGCCGTGGTGTGGGCGCCATAAGGCGCATTGTCGAGGAACAGGTCGGCCAGCGCGTAGCGGGCGACATGCTGCGGATTGGCGGCTTTGCCGGCGAAGATCAGCCGCTCGGGCGCGACGCCGGCGGTGGCGGCGCGCTCGCGCAGGCGTGCCTGGGTGTCGGACGTGCCGCCCAGCAGCCAGAGGACGCCGGCCGGCACGCCGGCCAGAATACGCATCCAGAGCCCGAACGTGGCTTCGGTCAGCTTCTGCAGGCCGTTCAAGCAGCAGAATACCACCGCATCGGCCGGCAGGTTTTCCGCGGCTCGGCTCGGCGGCTCGGCCGCAACGCTCCGCTTGCGGTCGTTCGGCTGGTAGCAGGGCAGGCGCACCACGGTTTCGGAAAAATAGCGCTCGTGACCGGGCGGGATCGTGATGGCGTCGGCCAGGATGAAGTGATGGTAGGGGCTGCCCATCGTCGAGGGAAAGCCGAACCAGTTCACCGCGATGGGGGCAGGGCGGCGGGCGAAGACCGCCGTGCGCGCATCCTTGGTGTAGCCGTTGAGGTCAATCAGGATGTCGATGCCATCGGCCCGGATGGCGGCCGCGGCCTGGTCGTCGCTCATCCCCGAAATGTCGGTCCATTGGTCGGCCGCGGCCTTGCCGCGCGCCTTGACGGCATCGTCCCGGGGGATGCCGCAATAATAAATATGCACTGAAACCCGGGCCCTGTCGTGCAGCTCGAAGATCTCCGCCATGCAGAACCCCACCGCATGTTCGCGCAGATCGGACGACACATAGCCGATCTTCAGGCGCTCCGGACCGACCAGGGCGGGCCGCGGCGCCATCGGGCTGACGCGTCCAACCAGCCCCTTGTTGTAGCGCCACGCATTGGCGAGCCCGAACAACGGATCGTCCCCGAGCGTCGCGGCCGACAAGGGCGAGATGCCGGCCATCAGGTCGGCGCGGGTGACGCGGTTCAACGGCGCCAGCACCGGCCACTTGCATTGGCGCATCCGCAACGCGATCCAGTGCTGGATCACCTTGTCGTCGGACGCGAGTTCGAGCCGCTGGCGCAATGCGTCCTCGGCCGCGACATCCTGATCGAGGCCTTCGAGCACGCGCCCGCTGTTCTCGAGCGCCATGATCCTGTGGCCGAGGTTGTCGGCGTTCACCTCAGCGAGGTCGGTCGCGACGCCGAGCCAGCTCTTGATCGCGCCGCCGACCTGTCCGGCCTTCTCCAGGCACATGCCGAGGCTGAGCCGCGCCTGCGGGAAGTCCGGCTTCAGCCGCGCCGCTTCGCGCAGCGCCAGAATGGCGCCGGCCGTGTCGCCCGCTTCGTTCAACACCGTGCCGTAGTTGAAGAACACCGCGTAAAGCAGCGGATCGTCTTCGTGCGAGGCGATCCAGCCCTTGTAGAGGGCGGCGACGTCATCGGCCGTGCCCTGGCGCTTGGTGGCCTCGGCGAGGCCGAACAGGTCACCCACGCTGAGCTTCTGGAGAGCGGCGAAATCCATGGCGTCGTTCCGAACCGGGCTGGCCTCAGGAGGCGGCATCGTTGAGGGCGCTGCGCTGGGCGTCCGAGAGCGCGGCACGTTGCGTGGTGGTCAAGGCGGCGGCCTGGACACCGTTGAACATCGACAGTTCCGTTGTTGTCAGTCCGGCCAGCATCGTCGTAGTCAACTGCGACACCGTCGTGGTGGTCACGCCGCTGAACTGCGCGCCCGTGAGTTCCGCCAGCGTGCTGCCGGACAGGCCGCTGAGTTGCGCCGCCGACAGCCCGCCGATCTGCGTTGCCGAAAGGGCGCCGAACAAGGTGGTGCTCAATCCCCCGAGTTCCATCGTGGTCAGGTTGACCATCTGGCTCGTGCCGAGCGAGGCGATCTGCGTGGTCGACATGGCATTCAGCTGGTCGGACGACAGGGCACGCAACTGATCGCGGGCGAGGCCGGTCATCTGGGTCGTGGTCAGGGCCGCGATTTGCGTGGTGCTGAGGGCCACCACCTCGCCGCTTGTCAGGCTCATCAGTTGCGAGCTCATCAGGCCGCCGAATTGCGTCGACGTCAGGCCCGTGATCTCGGAGGCGGTCAAGCCCGCGATGCCGAGAGTCGAAAGGCCGCTGATCTGTGTCGGCGTCAGGGCCGCGAACTGGGTGGTGGTCATCGCGGCCAGCTCGGTTGCGGTCAGCCCACCCATCTCTGACACCGACAACAGCCCGATCTGGGTGGTGTTCAGGCTGGCGAATTGCGTCGCCGTCAGCGCCGCGATGGCCGTCGTCGACAAACTGCTGAATTGCGTGGCGCTGAGGTTGCCGATCTGGGTGGTGGTCAGGGCTGAAACGAGCGTGCTGGTCAACCCGGGTATCTGGCTGGACGTCAGGGCGGCCACCTGGGTGGAGGTCATGTCGTTGAACTGCGTGGCCGTCAGGCCCGCGATTGCGGTCGAGGTCAGGCCGCCGATCTGGTTGGCGCTCAGGGCCGCGATGTCGTCGTCCGACAAGGAGGCTACCGCGGTCGAGGTGAAGCCGCTCATCTCGGTCGTGGTCAACAGGCCGAGCTGCGTTGTTGTCAGAGCCTCGAATTGCGTCGCACTGAGAGCGCCAATCTGCGTGGCCGTGAAGCCTTGCAGCTGGGTGGTCGTCAGGGCGCCGATCTCGGCCAGGCTCAGGCCCGTCAAGGTCGTAGTGGTCATCCCGGCCAGCTGCGTCGTCGTCAGAGCGCCGAACTGGGACGGCGTCAGGCCGGCGAGCTGGGTCGGGGTCAGGCCGCTGAGGCCGGTTCCCGCCAGGGCGCCGATCTGGGTCTGGTTCATGGCCGCGAGCTGCGTCCCCGTCATGGCCGCCAACTGGGTCGCGGTCAGGCCGGCCACCTCGGTGGCGGTCAGCAGGCTGACCAGGGTGGTGGTGAGGCTGCCGATCTGGGTGGCGGTCAGGGCCGCAAAGCCGGTGGCCGACAGACTGGTGAACTGGGTCGAGGTCAGGGCCGCCAGTTCGGTGACGGTCAGCCCGCTCAAGGCCGTGGTCGACAGGGCCGCCATCTGGGTGGCCGTGATGGCGCCGAGCTGTGTGGCGGTGAGGATGCCGATCTCGGTCGAGGTCATGCCGCCGATCGCGGTCGTCCCGAGGGCGCGAATCGTCGTTGTCGTCAGGGCCGCCACCTGATCGGCCGTCAGATCCGCCACCTGGGTCATGGTCAGGCCCGCAGCCTGGCTGCCGGTCAGGGCCGCGATCCCGCTCGTCGTGAAGCTGTCGAGCTGGACGGTCGACAGGGCGCCGATCTGCGTCGCGCTGAAGGCGGCGAGCTGGGTCGTGGTCAGGTCGACGATCTGGGTCGTCGACAGGCCGGCGACCGCCCCTGTCGACAGTGCCGACAGTTGGGTGCGGGTCAGGGCGTCGAATTGCGTATCCGTCAGGGCCGCAGCCTGCGTCTGGGTCAGCCCCGCGATGCCGCTCGTCGTGAAGCCGGACAATTGCGCGGTGGTCAGGCCGGACACCACGGCTCCCGAGAAGGCCCCGACCTGGGTCGGCGTCAGGCCGCGGATCTGCAGTGTCGTCAGGCCCGTCGCCTCGGTGGTGGTCATCGCCGCGATTGCGGTGGTGGACAGCCCGGAAATCTGGGTCGACGACAGGGCGGCAAACTGGGTGGCGGCCAGCCCGACGATCTGCAGGTCGGACAAGCCCGACATCTGCGTCGCCGTAAGGGCCTGCACCTGCGTGGTGGTGAGCGCCGCCAGCTCCGTCGTCGTGAAGCCGCCGATGGCCGCCGTGGTCAGCGCGGCGATCTGGGTCACGGCCAAGGCCGCGATCTGCGCAGTGCTCAAGGCCGCCGCCTGGGTGGTGATGAGGCCGCCCAGCTCCGCCGCGTTCATGGCGGCGATCTGGGTCGCCGTGAAGGCCGCGATCGCCGTGGTGTCGAGCGCCCCCACGAGCGTCGCGGTCAGGCCGCGCACCTGCGTGGTGCTGAGGGCTGCGATCGCCGTGATGGTCAGCCCGTCAATCGCCGTGGGCGCGATGGCGCCGATCTGCGTCGCCGACAAGGCCGCGAGCTGCGCCGTGCTGAGCGCCGTCAACTGCGTGTCGGCCAAGGCTGCGATCTGCGTCGCCGCCAGGGCGGACACCTGGGTGGTGGTCAGGACCGCAATATCGGCGGCCGACAGACCTTCGAGTCCGGTGGACGACAGGCCCGCCATCTGGGTGCCGGTCAGGCGGGCCATCTGGGTCGTCGTGAAGGCCGCCACCTGGGTGTCCACCAGCGCTGCCAGCTGGGTGGCCCGCAAGGCGCCAAGCTGGGTGGCGTTCAAGGTTGCAAGCTCGGTCACGGTCAGCCCGCCCATGGCGGCGCTCGACAGGGCCGCCACCTGGGTGGTGCTCAGGGCCGCCAGCTGCGTCACCGTCAGGGCCGCGGCCTGGGTCTGGTTGAGCCCCGCTGCGGCGGTGCGGCTCAAGGCTTGCAATTGCGTGGCGGTCAGCGATGCCACCTGGGTGTCGGCGAGAGCGCCGATCTCCGTGGTGGTCAGGTTGCCGATCTGGGTTGCGGTCAGGGCCGCCATTTCGGCCGCCGTCAACCCGCTCAAGCCCGTGATCGAAAGGGCTGCGACCTGGGAATCGGCCAGCCCCGCCACCTGAGCGGTTGTCAGGGCGGCGATCTGGGTGTCGGTCAAGGCCGCGATCTGGGCCGTAACGAGAGCGGCGATCTGCACGAGGGTGAGACCCGCAAGTTCGGTCGAGGTAAGGCCCGTCATGCCGGTGGCCGACAGGTGCGCGATCTGCGTGGTTGTGAGGCTCGCCATCTGGGTGGTGTTCAACTGCGCCACCGCGGTCGCGGTGAGGCCGGCGATGCCCGCCGTGCTGAGAGCCGCGAGCTGAAAGGCCGTCAGCGCCGCCAATTGCGTGCCGGCCAGGGCCGCCGCCTCGCTGAGCGTGAAGGCCGAAACCTGGGTGGTGCTCAAGGCGGTGATCTGCGCGACCGTCAGGCCGCTCAGCCCGGTGACCGACAAGGCGGCCACCTGTTGGGTCGACAATTGCGCCAGCTGTGCTGCCGTCAGGCTGCCGATCTGCGTGTCCGTGAAGGCACCGATCTGGGCCGTGGTGAGCGCCGCCACCTGGCTCGTCGTCAGCGCCGTCATCTCGGAGGTGGTCAAGCCCGTCAGCCCTGTGGTCGACAAGGCCGTGGCCTGTCGGGTGGTCAGCGCCGCGAGCTGCAGCGTCGTCAACTGGCTGAGCTCGGTGGCGGTCAACGCCCCCGTGGCCGTGGTGCTGAGCGCCGACAGCTGGGTGGTGCTCAGGGCCGCGAGTTGGGTCTGGCTCAGCACGGCCGCTTCGGAGGCCGTCAAGGCGCCGATCTGGGTGGTGGTGAGCGCCGCCACCTCGGTGGCGGTGAGCCCCGTGACGCCGGTGGTCGACAAGGCGGCGATCTGGCCGGTCGACAAGGAACCGATCTGGCCGGTCGTCAACGCCGCCACCTGGGTGTCCACCAGGGCGCCGACCTGAGTCGCGGTCAAGACCGCGACCTGCGTGGTGGCGAGGGCCGCCAGTTGGGCGCTCGTCAAACCACCGATGCCGGTTGCCGACAAGGCCGCCACCTGGGTGCCGAGCAGCCCGACCAGCTGGCTCGTGCCGAGCGCCGCCACCTGGGTGGCCAACAGCGCCGCCAGCTGGGTGGTGCGCAGGGCCGCCAATTGCGCCGCGCTCAACTGGGCGATGTCGGTCGAAGTCAGTCCGGTCAGGCCGGCCGTCGACAAGGCCGCCATCTCGGTGGTGGTCAGGGCAGCCAATTGCGCCGTCGACAACGCCGCCACCTGGGTCTGGCTCAGGCCCACCACAGCCGTCTGGGTCAGGAAGGGGATCTGGCTTGTCGACAGCGCCTGAATCTGCGTGTCGGCGAAGCCGCCGAGCTCCGTCGCGGTCAGTTGCGCGATCTGCGTGGTGGTGAGCGCCGCAATGCTGGTGGACGCGAAGCCGCCGACGCCCGTGACCGACAGGGCGGCGAATTGCGCCGCAGTCAGCGAACCCACCTGTGTGCCCGTCAACGACGCCACTTGCGTGGCATTGAGGGCGCCGACCTGGGTGGTCGTCAAGGCGCTCAGCTGTGTCAGGCTGAGGCCCGACACCTGGGTGGCAGTCAGGCCGGTGATGCCCGCGGCCGAAAGCCGGGCCACCTGGGTGGTGGCCAGGGCCGCCAGCTGGGCGGTCGTCAGGTCGGACACGAGGTTGGCCGTCAATCCGGAAATGCCGGAGGTCGAGAACGCCGCCACCTGGGTGGCGCTCATCGCTTCGATCTGTGTGTCGGCCAGAGCGGCCGCCTCCGTGGTGGTCAGCGCCGTCACCTGGGTCGTGGTCAAGGCCGCCACCTGCGTGGTGGCAAGCCCGCTCACACCGGTGGTCGAGAGCGCCCCGACCTGCTGGGCCGAAAGCTGCCCGATCTGGGTCAGGCTCAGGCTGGCCACCTGGGTATCGACCAGCGCCTTCACCTGCGTCGTCGTCATGGCGGCGATCTGAACCGCCGTCAGGCTGCCGACCTCATCGCCGGTGAGCGACGCCATGGCGGTCGTCGACAGCGCCGCGATCTGCCAGGTCGTCAGCGCGTTCAATTGCGCGGTCGAAAGCGCCGCCATGGCGGTGGTGGCAAATCCGCTGACCGCGCGCGTGCTCAAGGCCGCGGCCTGGCCAGCCGTCATTGCCGCGATCTGGGTGGCCGACAAGGTGGCGCCGTCGGTGGTGGTCAGGGCCGCCAATTGGGTGCTGCCAAGCGCCGCCACCTGCGTCACGGTCAGACCGCTGAAGCCGGTGGTCGAGAGCGCCGCGACTTGCGTGGTTGCCAGCTGGGCGATCTGGGTCGTGGTCAAGGCCGCGACCTGCGTGTCCACCAGCGCCCTCACCTGGGTCGCGCTCAAGGCCGCGAGCTGCGTCTGGGCCAGCGCCGCGAGGTCGGTGCTGGTCAGCCCCGCGAGCCCGGTCGTCGACAGGGCGCCGATCTGGCTTTGGTAGAAGGCCGCCAGTTGGGTGGTGCCGAGGGCGTTGACCTGCGTGCTCGCCAGGGCCGCCACCTGGGTGGTTCGCAGCGCGTCGAGCTGCGCCGTCGACAAGGCTGCGAGCTCCGTCGAGGTCAGGCCCTGCACGGCGGTCGCGGTCAGGGCGGTGATCTGAGTGGCGGCGATCGCCGACACCTGCTGCGTAGAAAACGCCGCCACCTGGGTCGCAGTGAGGCCAGACAAGGCCGAGCGGGTCATGGCGGTGATCTGTGTCGCGCTCAGCGCCGCGATCTGGGTGACCGCCATCGCGGTCACTTCGGTCGACGTGAGGGCAGCGATCTGGGCGGCGCCGAGCTGCGTTACGGCGATGGTGGTCAGGCCCGTGATGCCGGCGGTCGACAGCGCCGCCACCTGCTGGGTGGTCAGCGCGCCGAGCTGCGCACCCGTCAGCGCTGCAACCTGGGTGGCCGACAGGGCCGCCACCTGGGAGGTCACCAGGGCGTTTAGCTGCGTCGCTGTCAGGGCCGCTACTTGCGACGACGCGAGCCCGCCAAGGGCGCTCGACGTCAGCTTGGCCATCTGTGCGGTCTGGAGGGCGGCGAGTTGCGCGAGGCTCAGGTCGGCCACCAGCGATGCCGTCAGGCCGCTGATCCCCGATGTGCTCAGGGCCGCCACCT
Organism: Lichenihabitans sp. Uapishka_5; assembly: GCF_033947565.1. Lineage (NCBI taxonomy): Bacteria > Pseudomonadati > Pseudomonadota > Alphaproteobacteria > Hyphomicrobiales > Lichenihabitantaceae > Lichenihabitans > Lichenihabitans sp. Uapishka_5. The sequence goes on along the minus strand of NZ_JARPVX010000001.1, from coordinate 63,803 downwards.
GGGTGGCCGTGAGCGCCACGATCTGGCTGTCGGCCAGGGACGCGGTTTCGGTGGAGGTCAGGGCATTGATCTGGGTTGTCGCCAAAGCGCCGAGCTGACCCGTGTCGAGGCCGCCGATGCCGGTGGTCGACAAGGCCGCGACCTGCACCCGCGACAAGGCCTGCAGTTGCGCCGCCGACAGCTCCGACACCTGCGTGTCGACAAGGGTTCTGACCTGCGTGGTCGTGAGGGCAGCGATCTGCGTGGGCGTCAGCGCCGCCATCTCGTCCGACGTGAGGGACCCGACCGCCGTGGTGTTGAGAGACGCGACCTGCTGGGTCGTCAGGCCCTGAAGTTGCGTGGTGTTGAAGGCCGTCACGGCCGTGGTGGCGAAGCCGCTGACGCCGGTGGTGCCGATCCAGGAGATCTGGGTGGCCGACAGGCCGGCGATCTGCGTGCCGGTCAAGCCTGAAGCGCCGGCGGCCGAAAGCGCCGCCACCTGCGTGCTGGTCAGCGCGTCCAGCACCGTTGCGGTCAAGCCGCTCGCCCCGGTGGTGGACAGACCGTTCATCTGCGTCACCGTCAGGCTTTGCGCCTGGGCGGTGCTGAGGGCCGCCACCTGGGTGTCGGTCAGGCCGCTGCTTCCTGTTCGGGTCAGCGCCCGCAGCTGCCTCGTGCTCAGCGTGGCGATCTGGCTCGACGTCAGGGCGGAGGTTTCCGTGCTGGTCAGCGCCGCCATCTGGGTGGGGGTCAGCACCGCCACCTGATCGAGTCCGAGCTCGCCGATCCCGGTGGTGCTCAGGGCCGCCACCTGGGTGGCCGTCAGGGTGGCGACGTTCGTGGTGGAAAGATTGCCGAGCGCTGTCGCGCTCAAAGAGGCGATCTGGCTGGTCGACAAAGACGTGGCCGTGAGGGCGTTGAGGGTCGCCGCGCTCATGTCGGTCAATTGCGTGGACGTCAGGCCATACACTTGCGCCGCGGTCAGGGCGTTCAGCTGGACCGTGCTCAATCCCGCCAGGGCCGTGTCGCTCAGCCCCGCCACCTGGGTGCTGGTCATGCCGCCCAGCTGAGTGGTCGTGAAGGCCTGGAGATGGCTCGTGTCGAAACCGTTCAGCACCGTGGTGGAGACGGCGGCGATCTGCGTCGCCGTCAGGCTTGCGAGCTGCGTCGCCGTCATGGCTTGCAGCGTATCGATCGCCAGCCCGGATATCTGCGTGGTTGCGATGCGGGATGCCGTGAGGGCCTGCAACCCCGTCGTGGCGAGATCCGCGATCTGCGTGGTGTTGAGGCCGGCGATCTGGGTCGACGTCAGCACGGCGAGCTGCGTCGTCGTCACCTCGGCCAGCACCGTGTCGGTAAGCCCGGCCAGTTGCGTCGCTTGAAGGCCGCCCACCTGGGTGATGGTCAAGGCCTGGATGGTCGCCGCATCGAGCGCACTCAAGGTGGTGGTCGTCAAGGCGCCCACCAGCGTCGAATTCAGGGCGCCGAACTGCGTCGCCGACAAGGTGATCAGCGTGATGCTGCCGAGCGACGCCATCTGGGTGGTCGAGAAGGTGGCCCCGTTGATGGCCGCCAAGGCGGTGCCGCTCAGGTTGGTCAGCTGGGTCGTGGTCAGGCCCTGCACCTGCGCGCTGGTCAGGGTGGCCATGACGGATGTGGTCAGGGCCGCCAGCGCAGGGTCGGACAGGTTCGCCATCTGCCGAGGCGTCAGGCCGGCCGCCTGAAGGGTGGTCAAACCGGCCGTTTCGGGGGCCGTCAGGGCGTTGAGCGTCGTTGTGCTGAGGGCGCCGATCTGGCTCGCGGCCATGCCGGCGACCTGACCGGCCGAAAGGTTGCCGATCGCAGTCGCGCTCAGAGCCCCCATCTGAGCGGTGCTGAAGTCGCTCACCGCGAGGGCCTGAATCATGCTGGTCGCAAGATCGGTCAGCTGGCTGGCGGTGAGACCTTGCTGCTGGACCGTGCTCAGGGCCGCGAGCTGCGTGGTCGTAAAGGAGCCCAGTGTCGCATCGGTCAAGCCCGCCAGCTGCGTCGGTGTGAGGCCGGCCGCCTGGGTGGTCGTGAGCCCCTGGAGGGCAGCGGTGGCGAGGCTGTTCAGGTTCGTGGTCGACAGCGACCGCACCTGGATGGCCGACAAGGCCGCGACCTGGCTGGCCGCAAGGTTGTTGAAAGCCGTGGTGCTCAATTGCGCCACCTGGGCCATCGTCAGCAGGGTGACGTCGAGCCCCTGAACCTGAACGCTCGACAGGCTGGTGATCTGTGCGGCCGTGAGCGCCTGCAGCTGGCGGGTCGACAGCGCCGCGATCTCGGTCGCGGTGAGCGCGTCGAGCGCCGTGGTGGTGAGCTGCCCGACCTGGGTGGCGGTCAGCCCCGCCTGTTGGGTGGCCGTCAATGCGGCGATCTCGGTCGCGCTCAGGGCATTCAGGCCGTTGGCCGACAGGGCCGAAAGCTGCGTCGCCGACAGCGCCCCGACCTGGGTGGCCGACATGGACTGGATTTCGGTGGCGTTCAGGCCCGACATCTGCGTGGCCACCAGATCGGTCACGTCGAGCGCCAGCATCTGGTTGACCAGCAAACTGTTCAACTGGGCGGTCACGAAGCTGCCGACCTGCGTCGATGTCAGGCCGCCGATCTGGGTTGCGCTCAGCCGCGTCACGCTGGTTGTGGCGAGGCTGGTGATCTGCGTCCGAAGCAACGCGTTCAACTGCGTCAGGCTGAGGGACTGCACCTCGCCGGTGTCGAGCGCATTCAGCTCCTGGCCGGTCAGACCTGCCATCTGCCGGGTCGTGAAGGCCGCGAGATCGTCATCGGCCAGCACGGTGAAGCTCGACAGCGACAACCCCGCGAGGGCATTCGGCGTGATGGCCGCCACCTGGGTGGCCGACAAGGCCTGCAGATTTTCCGAGCTGAACGCGTTCAACTCCGTCGCGGTGAGGCTCGCGACCTCGGTGGTTTCGAAGCTCTCGACGTCGGTGGTCGTGAAGTCCTGGATCGTTGTGGTGGCCAGCCGGGCAATCTGAGCCGGCGTCATCGAGGCAAGGATGGACGTCACGGTCGGATCACGCCTGCGCTTGGTTCTTCATGCCGGGTCTCGCCCCACCCTGTTCGCCCTAATGTGGGACAATCTTCCACGTTCTCACACCCTGCGAATCGCCATCCGATGAGGTTGCGATTGCATGAGTCTGGCTGGCCGGCCTTGCGGGAAGCTGGCGTGAAGCGAGGCCGGTGGTCCGCGCGTCAGTAACCGATCCAGAGGTCCTGAGCCTGTCCCAGCCCGTGCCAGGCCTGATCCAGCAGGTTGGCCCGGGCGGCAAACTCGGCCGGCGCCATGTCGAGCAGCAGCTCGGAAGCGTAACGCATCAGGGTCGTCGTGCCGTCCATGGCGAAGAGGGCGGCGCCGAGATCGCGGATCGCCTGCCGGAACGCCGCTCCGAGGGGGTCGGACAACAAGGCGCCGAGGCGCGCCTCGGCGGTCGACACATTGGTGGTGCGACCGAGCAGGCGCAGTCGCGCCGCGGCCGTCCTGTTCGACTGTGTGGCCTGCTGCTCGGCATGCGGAACAGCGGCGAGCAGCAGCACATGCAAGGACTGCACGATCGGATCAATATCGATGGGCATGGGTCGGGGCGAGGCGGCTGGGTCCGGCGAAGCATCGAACGGCACCTGCAGCGCCATTCGGGAGGACGACCGGGATCTCAAAAATTCACGTCAGCGTTGGGGCTGAAAGGTGGCGCGTTCGGTGCGCCGCCAGCATGCCGCAGTCTGGTAGAACGCGGGGCCAGTGGTGCGGACGACGGGAATCGAACCCGTACGCCGGTGAAGGCGGGGGATTTTAAGTCCCATGTGTCTACCAGTTCCACCACGTCCGCGAGCCGGGCCGCTTATTGCACCGGCATCCCGCAAGCGGCAAGCCGGATCGATCCTTGGTGCTTCAGCCTTGCGTTCCGTGGGCGATGGGCGGCTGAAACGAATAGCCGAGGTCCCAAGGAAAATAGATCCAGGTGTCTTGCGACACCTCCGTGATGAAGGTGTCAACGAGCGGCCGCCCCAGCGGCTTGGCGTAGACCGTGGCGTAATGCGCGCCCGGCAACATCTCGCGCACCATCTGCACGGTTTTGCCTGTGTCCACCAGATCGTCGACCACCAGCACTTTGCTGCCCCGGTCGAGGGCTCGAACGGTGTCGGCGACCGTCTTGATCACCTGCAGGCCGCCCTGGGTCTGGTAGTCGTGGTAGCTGGCGATGCAGACGGTCTCGATCAACCGGATGCCGAGCTCGCGCGACACGATGGCGGCCGGCACGAGCCCGCCACGGGTGATGCACACCATGGCGTCGAACGGCCCGCTGGCGCTGAGCCGCCAAGCGAGCGCGCGGGCATCGCGGTGGAACTGATCCCAGCTGACCGGAAAGGCCTTGGGCGCCAGCGGTTCGCTCATTCGTGAAGTCCTTCGGTTCAGGCTTGCGCCACGCGGGCGCCAGGGATCGTCGCGAGGGCTGCGAGGATCTCGGCCTTGACGGTTGCCACCGCGGCGGGGTCGCGGCCGCGCACGACGATCTGATTGTGAAAGATGCCGTCGCGATAGGACGGATACGAGCCGATCGACGTTTCGGGACGCGCCGCCGCCACGCCGGCGAGCGCCGCCGCATAGGCGCCCTCGGGCAGGCCGAGCGCCTCCACGGTCTCGATCGTCAGGGGCGTGCCGGTGCGCAGCCGCGGCGTCACGTCGTCCAGCATCGCCTGCATGATGTTCGGCACGCCCGCCATGACGATGACGTTGCCGATCATGAAGCCGGGTGCCTTGGAGATCGGGTTCTGGATCAGCTCGGCCCCGTGGGGAATGCGGGCCATGCGGCGGCGCGCCGTGTTCAGGTCCTCGGGCTTGATGCGCTCGAGCAGCAGCGCGATCGCGCGCGGATCCTCGTCGATCGCGACGCCGAGCGCCTTTGCGACGCTGTCGGCCGTGATGTCGTCGTGGGTCGGGCCGATGCCCCCAGTGGTGAGCACGTAGTCGTAGCGGTGCCGCAGGGCGTCGAGCCCTGCCACGATCTCGGCTTCGACGTCGGGCACGACGCGCACCTCGCGCACCTCGATGCCCATGCGCGTGAGATGTTCGGCGATGTGGCCGATGTTCTTGTCTTTGGTGCGTCCTGACAGGATCTCGTCGCCGATCACCAGGATGGCGGCTGTGACAAGCAATTGCGGCGACATGCGGGAGGCTCCGGGACGAGCGGCCTTCTAGCGCCGCGCCGCGCCGGTGGGAAGCCCGACTAAGCGATGCGCTCGAAGATGTCGTTGCTGCGCGTTCGCAGCAGCTTGCGATAGGCCCGCCCATCCCCGAGCGCCTCGACGGTCGCGGTCGCCTGGGCGGACCCGTTATCGACGATCAGCAGGGTCGGCCACAGGCGCCCCGGCACGGTGCGGAAGAAGGGTTCGAGCACCAGGTCTTCGGCACCCTCGACATCGACCTTCAAGGCATCGATCCGGTCCAGCCGCTCCTCGCGCAGCACGGTGGCGAGTGTTTTGCTGGCCACCCGCACCGAGGGACCCTGATCCCGCACATGAACGAAACGAACCGAGCTTTCGCCGCTGTTCGCAGGATCGAGAAACATCGTGATCTCGCCGTCCTGGTCAGCCACGGCACATTCGAGCGCCTTGATGCTGCCGAAGGGGTTCTGTCGCACGTTGTAGACGAGCCGCTCGAAGATATCGGGCTGCGGTTCGACCGCCAGGATACGGGCATGCGGCCCAGCCTGGGCCGCGACGAACAAGCTGTAGCCCCCGACATTGGCGCCGATGTCGATGAACACGAATCCTTCACCGATGCGGGACGCCAGCAGCTCCCGCTCTTCGGGATCGAACAGGTGGGGCGTGAACAGCAGGTTCTTCTCGGACACGTTATGCGAGGGGTAGAGCCGCATGCGGGCTCCGATCGCATCAACATCCTGAGGGGCGCCGCGCAGCAACGCCAATCCGGCGGCCCGGCAGGCGAACCCGAACCGACGCCCGAGCCAGGACTCCCGCCGATGCCGGGTCAGCCGCAGCACTTTCGCCACAAGTCCGCGCGGCGCATGATGCCCGAACGGCGAAAGGTCATTCACGACGGTCATACAGCTCCACGGCCGGGGGGTGGCGCCCGCACTCCTCGACTGGTCTAAGCCCGGCTCCGGGCGGGGCACAAGGGCTTGCCGCCAATCTTCCCCGCGGGCCTCGCGATCGCGTTCGTGATCCGTGTGAAGGCTCGGCATCAGTGACACTTAGCTTCAAGGGTGATCGCAGCGAAGTGGGCGAGGCTCTCCTTAAGGCCTCAATGAGCCAGCGGCCACGCCGGCCGTCGCCAAGGCAGCCCGTGTGGCAGTCGCCCACCGCCGGGGTTCTGAGCGAACCCGGGCGGTGGGTGAGGTCTCATTCAAGGCGCAGGCGTTTGGCTTCGCCCGATCGCAGCGGATTACTTCGCCGCGAAAGCGGCCTTCAGGTTCTTGACCGCAAGATGCTCGGCCTGCTTGGCCTTGCCGACCACAAGACCCATGCCGAAGAATTCATGCGTGACGCCGGCATAATCCTGCGCGTCAGCCGATCGAAGATCATCGTCGCTCGGGCAGATGCTGAACCGCGGTTGCCTGAACCACGCGCTCAAGTCGGCTCGCATCCAACTTGCGTCAGCCAGCCATCCGCCTTGCGGCCAGCAGCGCCATGACCAAAGTGGCGAGGGCTTGCAGCCCTTCGGCCTGCTCGGGCGTCAGACCGGCTGGGCGCGGCACCGAGTCGAGCACGCATACGGTTCCGAGCGCATGGCCATCCGCGGTGCGCAGCGGCGCGCCGGCGTAGAACCGCAGACGCGGCCCGGCGATGACCAGCGGGTTGTCCCGGGTGCGGTCATCCTGCATGAGGTCGGGGATGATCAGCAGTCCGACGCCGCCGAGGGCGTGGCTGCAGACCGATGCGTCGAGCGAGGTTTCCTCCGGGCCGAAGCCGGACCGCGCCTTGAACCATTGCCGCTCTTCGGCCACCAAGCTGATCAAGGCCACAGGCGCGGCGCATAGCGTGCGTGCGAGCAGCACGACGCCGTCATACGCGGACTCTGGACCCGTATCGAGAACGCCGGTCTCTTTCAGCGCGGCGAGTCGGCCGGCATCCCCCACGAGGGGTGGTGGTAAAGGCAAGCTCGTCACGGTGCTGCGCTCCGCACCGAGGCCGCCTCGGCCATCACCTGCTGCAGCATGCGGGACAGCTGGTCCGCCGAATAAGGCTTGTGCAGCAGCTCGAACCCGTGGGTGCCTTCCTCAGCCAACACGTGGCTGTAACCCGAGGCCAGAACCACCGGCAGTCGGGGGTAGCTGACCTTCAGGATCTTGGCGAGCTCGATGCCGCCCATGCCCGGCATGACGACGTCCGAGAATACGACGTCGAAGGCCGCGTCGTCGTCGGCAAGCTTGCCAAGCGCCTCTTCGGCATTCGGCACCCAGGCGATGTGATAGCCGAGGTCCTGCAGGATCTGGGTCGCAAAGGTGCCGACCTCGACGTTGTCCTCCACCACCAGGACGCGCCGGCCGCCCCCGTCGATCGACAGGTCGAAGCTCTTGTCGATGCGCGCCACCACACGGCCTCCATCGACTTCCGGCAGGTACAGGCGAAACGTCGTGCCTGCGTCGGTGACACTCTCGACATCCACGTCGCCGCCAGACTGCTTGGCGAAGCCGAACACTTGGCTGAGGCCGAGGCCGGTGCCCTTGCCGACTTCCTTGGTGGTGAAGAAGGGCTCGAAGATGCGGCTGAGCTGGTCGGCCGCGATGCCGCAGCCCGTATCGACCAGGGTGATGACCGCGAAAGGCCCGCGCGAGCCGGCGTGCCCCCGGATCGCCGGCAGGGCCTGACCGGCTTCCAACCGCAACGTCAGCGTGCCTTCGCCCTCCATGGCGTCACGGGCATTCACCCCCATGTTGACCACCGCGGTCTCGAACTGGCTGAGGTCGGCATTGACGAAGCAGGGCTCCGACATGATCTCGGCGACGACCCGGATGCGCGCGCCCGTGACGGTGTTCAGCATGTCGGCGACGCCGCCAAGCCGCTCGCCCACATCGAACACTTCGGGCTGCAACGCCTGGCGCCGCGCGAAGGCGAGCAATTGGCCGGTCAGTTTGGCGGCCCTGTCGACGGTATCGGACACCGCATCCATGTATCGGCCGCGCCGATCCTCGCTCAGACCAGGGCGACGCAGGAGATCGACCGACGACCGGATGATGGTGAGCAGGTTGTTGAAATCATGCGCCACGCCGCCGGTGAGCTGGCCCACGACCTCCATCTTCTGGCTTTGTCGCAGCGCTTCCTCGGCCAGGGCGCGCTCGTCGATCGCCTGGGCCACGCGGTGCTCGAGGGTTGCGTTCAGATCGCGCAGCCCTTCCTCGCTGGCACGCAGGTCGTCGAGCCGGGTCCGAGCCTCGTATTGCCTGCGTCGGCCCCGCAACGCCGTCTGCACCAAGCTGACCAGCGTGGTGGGGTGAAAGGGGCGTTCCAGGAAGGTGACGTTGCCGAGCAGGCTCGACAAACGCGCCGCCCCCGAGTTGCGCTCGAGGCCGCCGCCTTGCTGGGTCAGCAGGATGAACGGCATGTCGGACCAGGCCGGCTGGTCGGCGAGCCATGCCGCCAGGGGATGCAGATCGACGGTGCGAACCGCTTCCTCGGTCAGCAACACCGCACCGGCCGTCTCGACCAAGCAGCCAAGAAGTTCAGGCAGCGTCGCCACGGCCAGGGACGCAACGCCGGCATCGTGCAGCAGCTTTCCGGCGATCGCGGCATCGCGACCACTGGGCGCCAGGATCAGGATACGTTCGGAAACGCGGTCTGCATAACCGCTCACGACGGATCGCGATCGAGTAACGTGGGTTCGTCGGCTGCGCCCACGAAGCTTGGCGTCCCACGCAGAACACCGACGAAGTTGCTGAGCGGCTCACCGACCTGCAAGCCACGCGCACCGATCCGATATTCCCGGATCGTATCCTCGTGATTGCTGGCGCGCTTCTTGATGACCGAAATGGCGCGGCGCACCCGCCCGAACGCCTCGAAATAGCGGAGCAGCACCACCGTGTCGGCCAGATAGGTCACGTCCACCGGCGCCTTCATGTCGCCCACGAGGCCGTGCTGCGCCACGGTCAAAAAGGTGGTGGCGCCCTGCCGGTTGAGGAACTGCAGCAGTTCGTGGATGTGCAGCACGAGCGCGTTCTCGTCCGGCATGGCGGCCTGGTAGCCGTTGAGGCTGTCGATCACCACGGTCTTCACGCCGTTGCGGTCGACGATGCTCCGCACCTTATGGGCGAACTCGCCTGGCGACAGTTCGGCCGCGTCGATCTGCTCGATGAACAATTCGCCACGGTCGCGGTGGCCTTCGAGATCGAGACCCATGGCACGGGTCCGAGCGAACAACATCGCCAGTTCCTCGTCGAAGACGAACATCGCGGCGCGCTCGCCGCGCTCGATGGCGGCCAACACATATTGGACCGAGACCAGTGATTTACCGGTGCCGGCCGGCCCGAGGATCAGTGTACTCGAGCCCTTCTCGATGCCGCCGCCCAGCAGGGCGTCGAGCTCGGCAATGCCGCTGACGAGCCGATCGCGCGAGAAGCCGGTCTTATGTTCGAGCGAGATCAGGCGGGGGAACACCACCACGCCACCGGTGGCGATGGTGAAATCGTGAAAGCCGCCGCGGAAGCGCTGTCCACGATATTTGATCACCCGGAGGCGGCGTCGCTGCGCGCCGTAATCCGGCGCGAGTTCCTGCAGCATCACGACCGCATGCGCGATGCTGTGCACGGTGTTGTCCTGCGTATCGGCCGACAGATCGTCGAGCATCAGCACCGTCACGGCCTCGCGGGCGAAGAAATGCTTGAGAGCCAGGACTTGGCGCCGGTATCGCAGCGACGATCCGGCCAGGAGCCGGAGTTCCGACAAGCTGTCGAGCACCACCCGGCTCGGCTTCGCGCGGTCGATGGCCGCGAAGATCTGGCGCGTGGTTTCGCCGAGTTCGAGGTCGGACGAATAGAGCAGGCTCTGCTGTTGATTCTCGTCGAGCAGGCTTTCGGGTGGGATCAGCTGAAAGATTTCGACGCCGTCGAGCGACCAGCCATGCGAGGTGGCGGTTTCCCGCAACTCGTCTTCCGTTTCCGACATGGTGATGTAGAGGCCGGTCTCGCCCGCCCGCGTGCCCTCGAGCAGGAATTGCAGCGAGGTCGTGGTCTTGCCGGTGCCGGGGCTGCCTTCGAGAAGATACACCCGCTCGCGCGTCAGCCCGCCCCCGAGCACGTCGTCGAGGCCCTCGATCCCGAAGGTCGCCTTGCCGCTGTCAGCGACCATCATGAACCATCCAGGTACGTGCGACTGTTTCGAACCACTCGCTTATCGCCACAGCGGATGGATCGGTGCCGCCACCCAAAGCCGGCAGGACGGTCCTGCCAATGAGCCGGCCCAGCTGGTGTTAGGGAGAATCGTGCATTCAAACGCCGGCACCGTGTTGCGTCTCTTGGGACAAGCTTCAAACCGCGAAAGCTGTCAACGGGCGAGGCACTCCCTGCACCATTCTGCGGCACGTTTTTGATCTGGGCGGTAGCAGGCAGCCGTGACGATCGTGCAGCGTCGAGCCAAACACGTGCGCCTTCCGCTTGGTCGCGTTGCTGGTCATGGCGGCCCGGGGCCCGCTGACGCAAGCTCGCGCCGCGTGCAGCACGTCTGCCGACATTCCTCCGCGGACGCAAAGTCAAACATTGCCCTGGCCGGGTTTCGGCATAGACTAGGGGATGCTCTCCCTCCGATTTCGCCCGCTTGTGCCATGACGTTCACCGAAGCCGCCGTCGCCCCGATCCGCAAGACGGGCCAGATCAAGCTGCATGGTCCGGATGAGTTCGAAGGCATGCGCAAGGCCGGCCGGTTGACCGCCGAGGCCCTCGACCTGATGACCGAGGCCGTCAAGCCGGGGGTCACCACCGAGGCGCTCGACAAGCTCGCCTTCACCTTCGCGATGGATCACGGCGCTTACCCGGCCTCCCTCGATTACCGCGGCTTCCGCAAGTCGATCTGCACCTCGATTAACCATGTTGTCTGCCACGGCATTCCCGACGAGAAGCCGATGCGGGATGGCGACATCGTCAACATCGACCTCACCCTCATCGTCGATGGCTGGCACGGCGATTCGAGCCGCATGTATCTCGTGGGCGACGTGCCGCGCCGGGCCGAACGGCTCGTCCAGGTCACCTATGAAAGCCTGATGCGCGGCATCGCGGCCGTGAAGCCGGGCGCCACCACGGGCGATATCGGGGCGGTGATCCAGGATTATGCCGAGGCCGAGCGGTGCTCGATCGTGCGTGAATTTTGCGGCCACGGGCTTGGCCGCTTGTTCCACGACGAGCCCAACATCCTGCATTACGGACGCAGCGGCGAGGGCGTCGTGCTGAAGCCCGGCATGTTCTTCACCATCGAACCCATGGTGAACCTCGGTCGACCGCACGTGAAGGTGCTGAGCGACGGCTGGACGGCCGTGACGCGCGACCGCTCGTTATCGGCCCAGTTCGAGCATACGGTTGCGGTCACCGAAACCGGCGTCGAGATCTTCACCCTGTCGCCGGCGGGGCTGCACCAGCCCGCCTACGCCTGAGGGTTGGCGCAGGTGAGTGGTCTCGACGAGGCGCCACTCTTCACGCCGAAGCCGACCGATACGGCCCTGCCGGACGCGTCGCCTCGCAGTCCCGACCCGATCCCCGCGCTCATCGTCAAAGACCATCGCGTCGGCCACCGTGACCGGCTGCGCGAGCGCTTCCTGAACGCCGGGGCTGAGGGCATCGCCCCCTATGAGTTGCTGGAGCTGATCTTGTTTCGGGCGCAGCCGCGGCAGGATATGAAGCCGCTTGCCAAAGCCTTGCTGGCCCGGTTCGGCTCCTTCGCGGAAGTTCTCACGGCGCGGCCGGATCGGCTGCGCGAGGTGAAAGGCATCGGTGATGCCGCCATCGTCGAGCTGAAAATCGTCGAGGCGGCCGCCCAGCAGATGGTGAAAGGCGCCGTCGCCAAGCGGACCGTGCTGGGTTCATGGGCCGCCGTGATGGATTATTGCCGCGCCGCGCAAGCCTTTGTCGAGCGGGAAGAATTCCGCATCCTGTTCCTCGACAAGCGCAACGTGCTGATCCGCGACGAGGTGCAGAGCACCGGCACCGTCGATCACACGCCCGCCTATCCGCGTGAGATCATCAAGCGGGCGCTGGAACTCGGCTCCACCGCCTTGATCCTGGTCCACAACCATCCCTCGGGTGATCCCACCCCGTCGCAAGCCGACATCACGATGACGAAGCAGATCGTCGCCCTGGCGCGCGCCATGGAGATCGAAGTGCACGACCACCTGATCGTCGGCCGCAACGGCACCCAGAGCTTGCGCAAGCTGAAGCTGATGTAGGGCCGGCCGCGCTCAGTGAAGCTGGAATTCAGCACCGATGAGACGCAACTCGCAGGGCTTCAGCAAATGAGCGTGGTTCACCCGCACCGCGTGCAGAGCACCGTCGAGCGTATCGCGCCAAAAACTCAGAAACTTGTTCAGCGCCGGAAAGCTCGGCGTCACGTCGTAGTCCTGCCAGACATAGCTTTGCAGGATCGAGGGATGGTCGGGCAGGCGATACAGGATTTCGGCCGTGGTCAAGCCATAGCCGGACAGGAGGGTCACGCGGTCGCTGAGGTCGTCGAGCAGCAATGCCATGGAATCCGCCTTTTCAGGTTGCGTCGGTGTCGGTCCTGGTTGTGGCGCGGCGAAACGGTCGCGCCTCGCCGATTGCACGCTCGAATGATCAAGCCTTGGTTAACGGCTCCGAGAGGTCTGCCGGCGCGTCCATGTCATGGGCAATGCCGGCGTCGGACAGCGCCACCTCGATGACGCGCAGCGCCGGGTCGCGGAGCAGTTGGCGGGCCCCGACATCACCCCGCAGCGTGTGAACGGCCGGGAACAGCGTCCGCGACAGCACCACCGGGTTGCCGCGGATGCCCCCATACGACGGCACAACGGCGCTGGCATCGGGGCTGGCGAGCGCGGCGTCCAGCAGCGCGTCGAGGATGGCCGGGGTCACGGCGGGCATATCGGCCAGCATCACGAGGGCGCCGGGGCAGGCGGGCGGCACAGCAGCGATGCCCACCTGGAGCGAGGTTGCGAGCCCCTCGGCAAAGGCTGGATTATGTGCGGGCCTGACTGCGAGACCCGCGAGCGCCGCCAGGACGGCTTCGGCCGCATGGCCAGTGACAACGATCACCGGTGCGGCGCGCGACTCGAGGGCGGCTCGTGCCGCGTGACGCACCAACGGTTCGCCGCGCCACGCCGCGAGCAGCTTCGTTGGTTCGGGACCGCCCGCGGCGCGGTAGCGGGTGGCTCGACCGGCCGCCAACAATACGATGGCGTGGGGCGTCACGCGGCCGAGGGCTCCGCAAGCGGTGGGGCCGAGGCGCCGCCGTCGAGGCGCGGCTGCGGGCGCGAAACGATCTCCATCAGCAGCCCACCGACCCCGAGCCTGCGAACGTCGGCCCGAGTGACCTCCAGGCCGGCCAGGAGGCGCTGCAGCACCCAGTCGAAGCCGTTCTCCTTCGGGCTCCGGGCGCATCCCGGCGCGCCGATCACCGCCGCGCCGCCGAGCCGGCCGAGGAGCAGCAGGTTGCCGGGATCGACCGGCATGCCGAACTGCTCGATGGTACCGCCGGCTTGCAGCAAGGCCATCGGAATGATGTCGCGGCGGTCCGTGATGGCCGAGGCCCCGAACACCACGATGATGTCACAGAGTCCGGCCACCTGGGCGAGGCGCGTGGCCAGGGCCTCGGCGTCGTGCGGCAGCGCCTCGTCGACCACGATCGGGGCGGCGGCCGGGGCGAGTCGCGCCGCCAGATGCAGCACCGTCTTGCGAACCACGGCCGGTTTCAGCCCCGGCAACACGGTCGACAACACGCCGACCCGCAACGGCTGGAACCGATGCACCTGCACCACCGGGCGCGACGCCAAGGCGAGCGCCTGGTCGAGGATCGGTCGCGAGACCGCAAACGGAATAATTTTGACGGTCGCCACCATCTCGCCCGCCGTCACGGCGCGGTAAGGCGGCAGGGTCGCGAGCGTCAGCGACTCGTCGACCGCGTTGAGATCGTCCACGCGGGCTGCCTCGACCTGCAGGATGCCGTTGTGTCGCGCGAACAGGTTGGCCCGTCCCGTGAAGGCGCGCTCGACCGTAATCTCCCGGCCCGCCAGGGCCGTGGCGATGCTCTGCGCCGCTTCGTTCTCACCGACGTCGTCGGCTTCGAGCCGCGCCACCACGATCTCGCGCAGGCCACGCTCGGCCAGCATCGCCGCATGCGCATGGGTGACCGTCTCGCCCTTTTTCAGCACGAGCCCACCGAGCTGCACCGTGTGGACCACGGTGGCACCGACCGCGTCCGGCACGGGAACCGCTCCGAACTTCATCGGTTCGTGCCTCCGCCATCCCGCTCGGCGCGGGTCGGCTTGCGGCGGAGCGCCAGGATCACCTGCGCCAGGATCGATACCGCGATCTCGGCCGGGCTGACGGCGCTAATGTCGAGGCCGATCGGGGCGTGGATGCGGTCGGTCGCCTCGGGGCCGAAGCCGAGCGCCGCCAGCCGGGCCAGCCGCGCCGCATGGGTTTTGCGCGAGCCGAGCGCCCCGACGTAGATGCAGTCGCTGCTGAGCGCCGCCGCGAGAGCGGGGTCGTCGATCTTGGGGTCATGGGTCAGCGCCGCCACGGCCGTGAAGCGGTCGAGGCCACCGAGACCGCGAAGGGCCTCATCCGGCCAGGCGGGTACGACGGCACAATCAGGGAAGCGCTCGACCGTCGCAAAGGCGGTACGGGGGTCGATCACTGTCATGGCGAAACCTGCGAGCCGGGCCATCGGGGCGAGGGCCTGGCTGACGTGGACCGCGCCGATCACCACCAGCCGCACGGGCGGAACCTGCACGGCGACAAACAACGCACGGCCGTCGTGCTCGACCACGCCGCCCCGCCCCGAAGCCAGCCGGCTCGCGAGGAGGTCAGCCAGGGGGTCGGCCGCCATCGCATCGGCCGGGACGAGCCGCTGTTCGCCGCTGCCGAGATCCGTCACCACGGCGGCGGCGCGGCGCGCGGCGCGCTCCCGGTTGAGGGCGGCGAGAAGCTCGAGACGCATCGTTGACCCTCAATCGATCCGTTCGACCAGCACCCGGATGCGGCCGCCGCACGACAGGCCGACCCGCCAGGCGGTTTCGTCCGCGACGCCGAACTCCAGCACCTTGCTGCCACCCGCGGCGATGATGTCGATCGCTTCCGTGACGACATCGACCTCGACGCAACCGCCCGAGACCGAGCCCAGGAAGGCCCCATCCTGATCGGTGACGAGGTGGCTGCCAACCGGTCGCGGTGCAGAGCCCCAGGTCTCGATCACGGTGGCGAGCGCCACGCCCTTGCCGGCCCGCCGCCAGGCTTCGGCAGCTTCGAGGATGGCATCGTCACTGGCCAGCATGATCGGGGCTCCTTGCCGGGACGGAGAGACCGGGCGTCACCACGGCCGGCATCCTGCGGTGCTCGACCTCGATGCGCGACCCCGCCACCCGGTAGATCACCTCGTCCCCGACCTCGACGATGCCAAGGTCGAGGTCGCGATCGGGCAGGATCGCGGTGGCGCGCTTGCCGACAAAGACGAGAATTTGGTTGTTGCGGGAGGCGCCCAGGGCGGCCCAACGCTTGAACTGCGCGTAAAAGGGCTGGCTGCGCCAGGCCGTCGGGGCGCCGACGTCCGGCACCACCACCATGCGACGACCGCCCATCTCCGTATAGATCAGGAACTTGGCCCGGTTGGGTTGCCACTCCGGCCCGAGCCGCGGGTTGCGCAGCCAATGACAGAAGAACTGCCGGCACGTTTGCGGCCGCGTATCATGGATGCCGCAGCCCCGCCCCTGCACGACATGGCGGCACCATTGGCCCGGGACCTTGTCCAACTCCGCGATGGCGAAGACTTTGCAGCACAGGGCGCAGGTCCCGCAGCTCCGCCCAGGCACGAGCGTGGGCGGCAAGGCTTGAGCGAGGGCAGGCGCAGAGGACATGGGCGGCTCCGGCAGGCTTATGGCACGCCAGCCGCGGCGCTGTCGCGTGCGGCAAAGACCCTCGGATCGACCCCCGTCAGGTCGACCGACAAATCCCAAAGCCGCGCCGCCGCATCGACGTTGCGGGCCTGCGGGGCGATACGGGCCGCCTTCGGGGCGCCTTTCAGCTCATAGTACCCGTCCGGTCCGTAATAGCCGCCCGCCTGGATGCGAGGCGCCGTCGCGGCATGCAGGATGGGTCGCGCCCCGGCGACCGCCGATTGCCCGAAGACCGGGAAGGCCAGCATGCCAATGCGCTCCTTCCAGCCCGACGCGCCGCCCAGCGTCGGACCGTTGCTGAAGATCTCCGTCTGGGCCCAGCCCGGGTGGGCCGAGACGCCGATGACGCCCCAGCCAAGCGCCGCGCTGCGCCGTTGGAACTCGGTGCCGAACATCAGCATGGCGAGCTTGGACTGGCTGTAGGCCTTCCAGGGATGATAGCGCCGCCGCCCCTGCGGATCGGCGAAGTCGATGCGGCCGCGAAGGTGCGCCAGGCTCGCAACATTGACGAGCCGCGCGCTTCGGCTGCGGCGCAGCAGAGGCAGCAACCGGCCCGTCAGAGCGAAATGGCCGAGGTAATTGGTGCCGAACTGCAGCTCGAACCCGTCGCGGGTGTCATGCCGGGTCGGCACCGCCATCACGCCGGCATTGTTGATCAGCAGGTCGATTACTCCGTGGCTCGCCTCGGTGGCGGCGGCGAAGGCCGAAACGGATTCGAGGCTCGCGAGATCAAGCAGGCTGAACGCCACCGCGGCGGTCGGATGCGCCTGCCGGATGCGGGCGACGGCGTCCTGGCCCTTTTGCGGATTGCGGCCCGCCACCACCACCGTGGCACCGGCGCCGGCCAGCGCCTGCGCGCATTCGAAGCCGAGTCCGCCCGTGGCGCCAGTGACGATCGCGACGCGGCCGGCTTGCGACGGCAGGATATTCTTCGAGAACAGCATCAGGCGGCCGTCACAGGCCGCGCCGGCAGGGTGGCCGCGAAGTTGGCGAAAAATCCATCGGCCATGCGCTTGGCCACCCCATTGATGAGCTTTCCGCCGAAATGGGACAAGCGTCCGCCCACCGTGGCCTCGACCGCATAGGTCACGAGCGTCCCCTCCGGCACGCTGAACAGGCGCACATCGGCGATGCCGCGAGCAAAACCCGCGATGCCGCCTTCGCCCTCGCCGACGATGCGGCAACCATGGGGCGCATCGACGTCGTAAAGGTCGAGCTTCCCCCGCACGGTGGTGCGCAGCGGACCGACCCGCATCTTGGCTGTCGCCACGAAGTGGGTGGCGCTGGTCTTCTCCAGGCTGTCACAGCCCGAGATGCACAGGCGCAGGACCTCCGGATCGTTCAGCTTGGTCCAGACGAGCTCCTGCGCGGCCGGCACCGTGAACGTACCCTCCATGGTTGTTGCCATTACCATCCTCCCAGCCTGCAATGGTAAGGCAGAAGCGCCGACCCGCAAGCGCCAGCTGAACCGGGCGCTTCGCATCGACGCATGCCGTCCCCGTAACCGAGGTCCCGAACGATGGCCAACACGGATGTTCTGGTCCTCGGCGCCGGCATCGTCGGCGTGTCGGCCGCGATTCACCTGCAACGACGCGGGCGACAGGTCGTGTTGCTGGACCGCCGCGGGGCCGGCGAGGAAACCAGCTACGGCAATGCCGGGCTGATCGAGCGGGCCTCCGTCTTTCCCTACGGGTTCCCGCGCGCTCTCGGCACCCTGCTGCGCTATGCCGGGAATGGCGCCACCGATGCGCATTACCATCTGTCGGCCTTGCCGCAGGTGCTGCCCTGGCTGGTGCGCTACGCCATGAACTCGTCCCCCGAAGCCATCGCCCGCACGGCAGCGGCCGCCTGGCCGCTGATCCAGCGCTGCCTCGTCGAGCACGAAGCGCTGATGGCCGAGGCCGGAGCCGCGCCCTTGTTGCGCAAGGTCGGCTGGATCAAGGCGTTCCGCACGGCCGAAAGCCTCGCCAAGGGCCTGGTCGAGCGCGAAAAACTCAGGCCCTACGGCCTCACGGTCGACGTGCTCGACGGTGCCGGCTTGGCCGAGCAGGAGCCCTTCCTTGCCGAAGGCTTGGCGGGCGGCCTGCATTTCCGTGATCCCGCCGCGGTGTCGGACCCTGGCGCCCTGGTGCAGGCCTATGCGGCGCTGCTGGTGCGGCTCGGCGGGCGCTTCGTCCGCGGCGACGCGCTGAGCCTCAATCAGGATGCAGCCGGGTGGCGTGTCGCGACGGAGGGCAGCGCCATCGTCGCCCGTGAGGTCGTGGTGGCGCTGGGGCCGTGGTCGAACAGCCTCACGGACCGCTTCGGCTACCCGGTGCCGCTTGGCGTCAAGCGCGGCTACCACCAGCATTTCCGGGCGCGGGGCAATGCCGTGCTGAACCGCCCCGTACTGGACGTCGACGGCGGCTACCTGCTGGCTCCGATGGCGCAGGGCATCCGGCTGACCACCGGGGCCGAGTTCGCCCGCCGCGATGCGCCGCCGACGCCCGTCCAGGTGGCACGCGCCCTTCCCAAGGCGCGACGCTTGTTCCCGCTCGGCGACGCCGTTGAGGCGCGTCCCTGGATGGGGTCGCGGCCCTGCCTACCCGACATGCTGCCGGTGATCGACAAGGGGGCGCGGCACAAGGGGCTGTGGTTCGACTTTGGCCATCAGCACCACGGCTTGACGCTCGGGCCCGTCACGGGACGGCTGCTCGCCGAGATGATGACCGGTGAGCCGACCTTCACGGACCCGACACCTTACCGGATCGACCGCTTCTAAGGTTTCGCCGCGGCGGCTCCGGATGTCAGCCGGGCGCCGTCGCCGCGCAGGCCGCGCAGGTGCCATGGACCTCGACCGCACTGGCCCGCGGTGCGAAGCCCCGGGTGCTCAGATCCTCATCCAGCCGCGCGAACAACCGCTGGTCGAGGAACTCGTCGACCTGCCCGCATCGGTCACAGATCGCGAAGGCCACCGCGCTGCGCCGCGACCCATCCGGCCCATGGCCATCCCCGGCATGATGATGGGCGCCATCGCAGCACGCCACGAAAGCGTTCAGCGATTCGATGCGATGCACCTTGCCGGCAGCGATCAGCTTGTCGAGGGCGCGATACACGGTCAGCGGCGCCGTGACCCCGGTCGGTCGTAGCCGGTCGAGCAGGTCATAGGCGCTCAACGGCCGTGGCGCCTGTCCGAGTGCGTCCATGATGTTCGAAGCGTGTGCGTCGCCCTTGCGGCTCGCCATGATGGTCACTCGTGATCGATGCGCGAGGGTTAGCACAAGTCCGCAAAACCCGCACGCGTTCCCAAATGATATATTGTAACTCTTATTGTTACAGGGTAACAAAATCTGATCCCGCTGCCGTGGCGGGCCGGCCGAAAGCGATTGTCCATGCGCGCTACCACCTGTGTTCTCGCATTCGCCCTGATGGGTCCGGCCGCGACAGCCTTTGCGGCGCCTATGACGATCGTGGCGGCCGAGAATTTCTACGGTGCGCTCGCCACGCAGATCGCCGGCCCGCACGCGACGGTGGTCAGCATTCTATCGAACCCCGACCAGGATCCGCACCTGTTCGAGGCCGATGCCAAGACCGCCAGGGCGCTGTCCACCGCCAAAATCGTGATCAGCAACGGCGTCGACTACGACCCTTGGATGGACAAGCTGCTGCAGGCGTCGAAGGGCACCGATCGCATGACGGTCGTGGCGGCCGAGTTGATCGGCCGCAAGCCGGGCGACAACCCGCACCTGTGGTATGAGCCCGCCACCATGGTGGCGGTCGCAAACGCGCTGGCCGAAGACCTCGGAAAGGCCGATCCGGCCCACAAGGCGGACTACACCCAGAATGCCAAGGCCTTCGAGACCGGCTTGAAGCCGCTCACCGCCAAGATCGTCAGCATGAAGGCGACCTATGCGGGCACGCCCGTGACGGCATCGGAGCCGGTGTTCGGCCTCATGGCGCAGGCGCTCGGCCTCGACATGCGCAACCAGGCGTTCCAGACCGCCGTGATGAACAACACCGAGCCGAGCGCCTCGGACGTGGCGGCTTTCGAAGACGACCTGAAGCAGCATAAGGTGAAGGCGATGCTCTACAACGCCCAGGCGGACCACCAGGCGGTGAAGCGCCTCGTCGACATCGCCAAGGCGGCGCAGGTTCCGGTGCTGGGCGTGAGCGAAACGGAGCCGGCGGGCAAGTCCTATGAGGCGTGGATGATCGACCAGTTGAACGACCTCGATGCGGCTCTGGCGGGCAGCAAATCTTGACCGCCATTGCGTTCGAGAACGTCACACTGAAGCTCGGTGCCCGAACGATCGTTTCGGGCGTCGATCTGGCGATCGGGGCAGGGGAGTTCGTCGGCCTGCTCGGCCCGAACGGTGCCGGCAAGACCACCTTGCTGCGGGCCATCCTGGGGCTTCTGCAGCCGAGCGCCGGGGCGATCCGCTTGTTTGGTGCCGCGCCCTTGAAGGGGGATCGCCGCATCGGCTACATGCCGCAGCACCGGGTGGCGGCCGCCACCCGGTCGCTCACCGGGTGGGACTATGTGGCCAGTGCCGCGGGCGGCTGGCGGTGGGGCCTGCCGCGTCTCAGCGCCGCCGAGCGGGACGAGGTCGGCTGGGCGCTCGAAACCGTAGGGGCCGCCGATCTGGCGCGTCGACCCTTGATGGCCTTGTCGGGGGGCGAACGGCAGCGGCTGCTCATCTCGCAGGCGCTGCTCGGCCGGCCGAAGCTGCTGTTGCTCGACGAGCCGCTGATCAGCCTCGACCCGAGCCGGCAGCAGTCCACGGTGGATCTGGTCAAGCGCCTGCAGGCCGAGTTCGGCATGACGGTGTTGTTCAGCGCCCATGAACTCAACCCGCTGCTCGGTGCCATGGACCGGGTGCTTTATCTTGGCAACGGCCATGCCATGCTGGGCACGGTCGACGAGGTGGTGACCGGCCCCTCGCTGTCGCGGCTGTATGGCGCCCCGATCGAGGTGTTGCGTCTCGGTCGCCGGCTGTTCGTGGTCAGCGGCGACATCGAGGTCGAGGCTGGCGCGCATCGTCACGACGCTTGCGCCCATCACGACCATGCCGGGCACGGCGCTGCGGAGCACCACCATGCTTGACTACGACTTCATGCGCCAGGCCTTTGCGGCTGGCGGCATCGTGGCGGTGTTGTCGGGACTCGTCGGCTACTTTCTGGTGCTGCGCGGCCAGACCTTTGCGGGCCACGCGCTCAGCCATGTCGGCTTCACGGGCGCCACGGGGGCGATCTTGTTCGGCCTATCGCCCCTGGCGGGCCTCGTCGGCTTCACGGTGCTGGCCGGCATTGGCATGGGCCTGTTGGGCGAGAAGCTCTCGGCGCGCGATGTGGCGATCGGCATGATGTTGTCGCTGGCGCTCGGACTCGGCCTGCTGTTCCTGCATTTTTACACCGCTTACGCGACGGAGGCGACGGCGTTGTTGTTCGGCAACGTCCTGGCGGTCGGGCCGTCGGCGCTGCTCAGCCTCGCTGTCTTGTCGGGTTTGAGCCTGTTGGCACTCGGCCTCATCGCCCGGCCGCTCTTGTTTTCCAGCCTTCAGCCCGAGCTTGCCGAAGCGAAGGGCGTGCCGTTGCGCACCCTCTCGGTCGCCTTCCTGGTGATCGTCGGCGTGGCGGTGGCCGAATGCGCCCAGATCGTCGGTGTGCTGCTGGTCTTCACCTTGATGGTGGGGCCGGCGGCGGCGGCCCAGAACTGCACGTCGCGCTTCGGCCTGGGTCTCGGGCTCGCGGCGCTGCTGGCCTTGGGGGAGGCCTGGGGCGGCATCATCTTGGCCTGGGAAACCGATTGGCCGACGAGCTTCTGGATCACATGCTTGTCCGGCATCGCCTATCTGGGCAGCCTGCTGGTGGGATGGTTGGCGCGCCGAGGGGCCGGCATAGTGCGGCCGGTGCCTTTGGTCGCGCAAACCTCCTCCTCGGCCGAATAAAGTCCGCTGGCCGGCACGTCGCCGACTATGAATGTCGCACGTTGGCGTGTCGCCCAGGCTTGGCGATCGAGCCGGAAGGGCTAAGAAGGAGTGGACCGCGTGACATCTGCCCAGGAACACCTGTTCGCCGAACGCGACCGTGTCGGCTCTGCCAGCTTCACCGCGTCGGACTATCGGCTGGGTACCGTGGTGCATATCGTGTTGTTTCGTCTCGCGACCGGAACCACGGCTGAGATCCGCGCCGAAGTGGTGCGTCGCTTCCTCGACCTCGGCCGCACCTGCCAGCGCGACGGCCGGCCCTATATCCGCGACATCGTGGCCGGGGCGGCGAACGGGGGCGAAGGCGCCGAGCGTGGCTTCGAACTCGGCTTCGTGCTGCGCTTCGACTCCGAAGGCGACCGCAACTTCTACGCCGGCACGCCCGCCATCGACGATCCCGCCCTGATGGACGCCGCCCACGCGGCCTTCAAACTCTTCATGCGCCCGCTGCTGGCGCCTGAGGGCGTGCTGGCCTTCGACTTTTCGCCAGGATCAAGCTGAGGACGGCGCCTGGGGGCGATCTGAGCTCGGTATCGGGCCGACAGGCTGGCGGAAGGGGTGGGATTCGAACCCACGGTGAGCTCACACCCACGGCGGTTTTCAAGACCGCTGCCTTAAACCACTCGACCACCCTTCCGTATCGCCGTTATCCCTCGATATGGGGCACAGAGGCAAGAGGCGACTGTGGGGAAACGCGGCGATCCGGTCGCATCAACGGTTCGGACCATGTGGTGCGCAGATCGGGACGCTCTTCGTGGAACCTCGAAGCCGCCGCTGCGACCCGACCGGGGCCGTCGCACGAGGGCGCAGTTGTCGCAGGTCCGTGACGCTATCGAACCCGCTCGAAAGCCTGTTGTGGGTCCTGCGGCAGTCGGCTTGATTATCCAGCGATTCCCTATACCGATAAGGGCTTCTCGGAGATCAAGACGCATGCGTATCTCGTTCGCGCCACTCGGCCTGGCGTTCCTTGGGGCCTTGGCCTTGTCGCAGATGGCCCAGGCGGCCGATGTGGTGGTGTCGTCCAAGATCGACACCGAGGGGGCGCTGCTGGGCAACATCATCGCCCAGACCCTGAAGGCCAACGGCATCGCGACCCACGATCGCATTTCGCTCGGCAGCACGCCGATCCTGCGCAAGGCCCTGCTGGCCGGCGAAGTGGATATTTATCCCGAATATACCGGCAATGCGGGCTTCTTCTTCAACAAGGCCGAGGATGCCGCCTGGAAGGATGCCGCCAAGGGATACGAGTTGGCGAAACAGCTCGACTACGACGCCAACAAGGTCGTCTGGCTGCAGCCCGCGCCTGCCAACAACACCTGGGCCATCGGCCTGCGCAGCGACGTCGCGACGCCGAACGCGTTGAAGACGATGAGCGACTTCGGCAAATGGGTGTCGGGCGGCGGCAAGGTGAAGCTCGCGGCATCGTCAGAGTTCATCAACAGCGCCGCCGCGCTACCGGCCTTCGGCAAGACCTACGGGTTCGCGCTGAAGCCCGACCAGCTGCTGAACCTGTCGGGTGGCGACACGTCGGCCACCATCAAGGCGGCCGCCGACGGCACCGACGGGGTCGATGCCGCCATGGTCTATGGCACCGACGGCGGCATTGCGGCCGCCGAACTCGTGGTGCTGGACGACGACAAGGGCGTGCAACCCGTTTACGCGCCTGCGCCGATCGTCCGCGAGGCCGTGCTGAAGGCCAATCCCAAGATTGCCGACGTCCTGAAGCCCGTCTTCGCCAGCCTCGACCTGAAAACCCTGCAGGAGCTCAACGACCGCATCCAGGTCAACGGCGAGCCGGCCGCCGATGTGGCCAGGGACTATCTCAAGAGCAAGGGCTTCACCAAGTAGCCTCCGTCACGGTTCGGATCGGATGTCGTCCCGCCGCGAAGCCGATCCGGCATGAGCATCGATGTCGTACGCGCGCGCCGATCGAGCTCGCCTGCCTGGCGGGGCCTCGATCCCGTCGGGACGCTGCTGGCGGCCCTGGCCGTTGCGGCGCTCCTGGCGGAGCCGTTCGTCACCTTGCGGCCGAACCGCATCGCGTCCGGCAAGGGGCTGGCGCTCTGGGCGTCGCTGCCCCCGGTCGGGGCCGTGGCCGCGTTGCTGGCCTTCGCGGTCCTGGCCGTGATGGCGGCGCGGCGCGGCGCCCCGCTGGTGCAGATCATGGTCGGCGGCCTCGGACTGGCACTGCTGATCGGCGTGGTGGGAGAAGCGCCGCGGCAGCTGGTCTTGCCCGGTAACGCCTTTGCCCGTGTGTCGCCGGCCGGCGGCTTCTGGATCGCGCTCCTGGCCTTCGCGCTGCTGGCCACCGACGGCGCCGCCAAGTTGCGACCGGGGCCGCTGGCGCGCCTCGCCGCATTGACCATGACCTTGGGAGCGGGTGGGGCCGTGCTGGCCTCGGGCTGGCTCGACGGCTTGTCGCCGCTGCACGAATATGCGTCTCACGCCAACACGTTCTGGGGCGAGCTTGCGAAACACGTCGAACTCAGCCTCGGCTCGCTGATGGCCGCCGTGCTGGCCGGACTGCCGCTCGGCGTCGCCTGCGTGCGGGTGCCCCGGCTTCGGGCCGCCGTGCTGCCGGTCCTCAACATCGTGCAGACGATCCCGAGCATCGCCATGTATGGGCTGATGATGGTGCCGCTGGGGCTCCTGGCCGCCGAGGTGCCGCTGCTGGCCGATCTCGGCATTCGGGGGATCGGCACGGCCCCGGCCGCGATCGCGCTGTTCCTTTATGCCCTGCTGCCCGTGGTGGCCAGCACCGCCACCGGCCTCGATCAGGTTCCGGCCGCTGCCCGGGATGCGGCGCGCGGCATGGGCATGACGTCCGGCCAGCGCCTCCGCTCCGTCGAACTGCCACTCGCCACGCCGGCGATTCTCACCGGCATCCGGGTGGTGCTGGTGCAGAACATCGGCCTCGTCACGGTGGCGGCGCTGATCGGCGGCGGCGGCCTCGGCACCTTCGTGTTCCAGGGCATCGGCCAATCGGCCACCGATCTCGTGCTGCTTGGCGCCATTCCCATCATCGTTCTGGCCTTCACGGCCGCCGTGCTGCTCGACGCTACGGTCGACCTGACCCGCAAGGCCGCGCCATGATCGCCATCGAACACCTGTCACGCCGCTTCGGCGACGCCCTGGCGGTCGACGACGTGTCGATGGTGCTGGCGCGCGGCACCATCACGGCCGTGGTGGGCACATCGGGCAGCGGCAAGTCGACCCTGTTGCGGATGATCAACCGCCTGATCGAGCCAAGCGCAGGCACCGTGCGGATCGACGGTCGCGACACGGCCGACCTCGATGGGGAGACGCTGCGACGCGGCATCGGCTACGTCATCCAGGGCCATGGGCTGTTTCCGCATTGGACGGTGGCGCGCAACATCGCCACCGTGCCGACGCTGCTCGGCTGGGACCGCGAGCGCATCGAGGCCCGGGTGCGCGAGTTGATGCAACTGCTGCGGCTCGATCACGCCATCTACGCCGACAAGCGGCCGCATCAGCTGTCGGGGGGCCAGCAGCAGCGCGTCGGGGTGGCGCGGGCGCTCGCGGCCGAGCCGGCGGTGCTGCTGATGGATGAGCCCTTCGGGGCGCTCGACCCGGTGATCCGCGGCCAGGCGCAAGCCGATCTCCTCGCTTTGCAGAAGCGTCTCGGCACCACGGTGGTGCTGGTCACCCACGACATGGAGGAGGCCATTCACCTCGGCGACAGCATCGCCGTGATGGATGGCGGCCGGCTGCTGCAGCATGCCGCCCCGGCGGTTCTGCTGGCCGCGCCGCAGGCCGGCTTCGTGGAGCGGCTGGTCGGCACCGGGGAACGGCCGTTCCGCCTCCTGTCGCTACGCCGCGTCGGCGATCTGGCCCAGCCCGGCGACGCGCCCGGACAGCCGCTGCGACCATCCGCGAGCCTGCGCGACGCCTTGTCGGAGCTGTTGTGGCGCCGACAAGACAGTCTGCCTGTGGCGGCGGAAGACGGCAGCCCGCCCGGCCGTATCACCCTTGCGGCGATCCTGGCCGAATCCGGCGCGCCAAGCCACGATCCATGACCGTCGTGCCTGTTCTGGCGCGGCTCGGCGCCCTCGGGCTGCTTCTCGCCCTCGTGCTGACCCCGCAAAGCTTTGCACCGGTTTTCCGTGGCCTGACCGAGAACGGCGCCCCGCCGATCTACACGCAGACCAGCCTGCTCGACCTGACGCTCGCCCATCTGACTCTGGTGTTTGCGGCGAGCCTCGTCAGCGCCGTTCTGGCGCTCGCAGTCGGCATCTTCGTCACCCGACCGGTCGGGGCGGCCTTTCTGCCGCTCTCGCGCGCCCTCGTGAACATCGGTCAGGTGTTTCCGCCCGTGGCGGTGCTGGCCATCGCGGTGCCGCTTGTCGGCTTCGGCACCACACCGACACTGATCGCCCTGGTGCTTTATGGCCTACTGCCGGTGTTCGAAACCACCATCACGGGGCTGCGCGAGGTCGATCCGGTCGTCGTCGAGGCGGCACGCGGCATGGGGCTCGGCGCCCGCCAGCGCCTGTGGGGCGTGGAGCTGCCCCTGGCGTTGCCCTTGATCCTTACCGGCCTCCGCCTGACGCTTGTTATCAACATGGGCACGGCGACGATCGGATCGACGGTGGCCGCCAAGGGCCTCGGCGAGGTCATCATCGCGGGGCTGCAATCGTCGAACACGGCGTTCATCCTGCAGGGCGGCCTCATCGTCGCACTGCTGGCTGTGCTGATCTACGACGGCATGACGCTGCTCGAAGGCGCATTGACTGGCCATGAAAGCCGCGATTGAGCAACGCTTTGCGCTTCGCCAAGCCAGCCTGTCCCGCTACAAGGCCCGCCATGAACACCAGTCGTCCCGTCACCTTCGAAGTTCTCGTCCAGATGGCCGCAGAGGAAGGCCCCGAGCGGCGCATCATCGCGATCGCCGGTGCGCCAGGCTCCGGCAAATCGACCCTGGCCGAGCGGCTCGTGGCGCAGCTCGACGCAACAGGGCCCGGCAGCGCTGCCGTGCTGCCGATGGACGGCTACCACCTCGACGACGCGGTACTGATCGCCCGCGGGCTGCGGGCCCGCAAGGGGGCACCCGAAACCTTCGACGTGGCCGGCTTCGGGCACATGCTGGAGCGGCTGCGCCGCAACCAGGAGGACGAGATCGCGGTGCCGGTCTTCGATCGCGCCCTCGAGATTGCCCGAGCCGGGGGACGCATGATCCCGCGTACCGTGCGCACCCTGGTGGTCGAAGGCAATTACCTGCTGCTCGACCGGGCGCCCTGGAGTGCGTTGCGCGTCCACTTCGACCACACCGTCATGGTGTCGGTGCCGGAGGCTGAGTTACGACGCAGGCTGACCGAGCGCTGGCTCGGCTACGGCATGACGGGCGCGGCGCTCGAGGCCAAGCTCGAGGAGAACGACCTGCCGAACGGTCGCCTCATCGTGAAGGGGAGCATCGCGCCTGACTTCATCCTGACGCAGGACGGCATCAACGTCGGAGGTTGACGGCGGCTCGAGCGGCCCGTCCTCTCACGACGAGCCGGTCCGGCCCGGGGTGGCCATCAGCGCCGCCCAACCGGCCTCCGTCAGCGCGAAGAGGACGCGCGGCTCGCCGGACGCGACGTCTTCGACGCTGCGACACCAGCCGCGCTTGGTGCAGCGGCCCACCGGCCCCTCGCGCAGGGGCTGCGGGCCCGAGGCGAGGCGCCGCAGGAGCGTCACCTCGGACGGGCGGGGCGGGCGCATCGTCATTGGGCGACCGGACGGGTTGCCGATCCACGCGGCGGCGCCTTGATGCGGAACCACGCCACATAAAGCGCCGGCAGGAAAAACAGGGTCAGGAAGGTCGCCGCCACGATACCGCCGATCATCGCATAGGCCATCGGGCCCCAGAACACCTGCGGTGCGATGGGGATCATGCCGAGGCTCGCCGCCGCGGCTGTCAGCAGGATGGGGCGCATGCGGTGCTGCGTCGCTTCCACGACCGCGCTCCAGCGGTCCTTGCCCTCCGCCAGCACCGCGTCGATCTGGGCCATCAGGATGATCGAATTGCGGATGATGATGCCGATGAGGGCCAGGATGCCCAGGATCGCCACGAAGCCCATCGGCTTGCCGGAACCCAGCAGCGCCGCCACCACGCCGATCAGACCGAGCGGCGCAACGCTCACCACCAGGAACAGTTTCTGGAAGCTCTGCAACTGCACCATGATGAAGAACGCCATGGTGAGCAGCATCACCGGCACGACCGCCGCAAGTGGACCCTGGCCCTTGCCGCTTTCCTCGACGGCGCCGCCAACCGCGAACTTGAAGCCGTCCGGCAAGCCCTGCGCGAACGCCGCAGTGGCGGAATCGAGCTGCTGCACGACGGTTGCGGGCTGCGTGTCGTCGCGCAACGCCGCCCGCACTGTGATGGTCGGCAGCCGATCGCGCCGCCAGACGATCGGCTGTTCGAGCTCCATGCGAAGGGTCGCGAAGGATAGGAGCGGCACGACAGCACCACTGGCCGTAGGAATCTGCAAGCTTTGCAGCGTCTCGATGCGGTTGCGTTCGCCGGCGGCAGCGCGGCCGATGACGTCCACCAGATAGATGCTGTCGCGCACCTGGGTGATGCTGGTGCCGCCCACGATGCCGTTCAGGATGGCAGCCACATCGGTGGACGAGATGCCGAGCTGCCGCGCCTTGTCCTGCGCGATGTCGACCCGCACCACCTTGCCGGGCTCGTTCCAATCGAAGGTGGGCGCATCGAGGTGCGGGTTGCCGGCCATGATCTTCGCCAGCGCCAGCGCCCGGGTACGCAACACCTGGATGTCGGGACCGCTGACCCTGTATTGCACCGGCCGCCCGACCGGCGGCCCGAGGTCGAGCGGGTGGACGAAGGCGTCGGTCCCGACGAAGCTCGTGGCCAGTTGGGTCTTCAGCCGGGCCTGAAGCTTGGCGCGCGCCTCGAGCGACTTCGTCACCACCACGGCCTGCCCGAAGAACGGATTGGCGAGCTGCTGATCGAGCGGCAGGTAGAAGCGGATCGCACCCTCGCCCACATAGGAGCTCCAGCTGACGATGTCCGGGTCGGAACCGAAGCCCGATTCGAGCCGGTCCATCTGGGCCTTGGTTTCGGCGATGGAGCTGTTCTGCGGCAGCGTCATGTCGACCAGCAGTTCCGGCCGATCCGAGGAGGGGAAGAACTGTTGCTGCACATGCCCCATGCCGACAATCGCGAGCCCGAGCAATGCCACGCACCCGACGATCGTCACCCAGCGCCAGCGCATCGCCCCGACCAGAATCGCCGTGAAGGCGCGGGTCAGCAGGCCCGGACGGTCGCTGTGCCGCTTCATGGTCTTCGGCAGCAGCTTGACGCCGATCAGCGGGGCGAACAGCACCGCCACCACCCAGCTGATCAACAGCGCCGCCGCGATCACCACGAACAGTGAATAGGTGTACTCACCGGCCGACGAGCCGTTGAAGCCGATCGGGATGAAGCCCGCCACGGTGACGAGCGTGCCGGTCAGCATCGGAAAGGCCGTCGACGTATAGGCAAAGGTGGCGGCCTTGGTCAGGCTGTCGCCTTGTTCGAGCCGGCTCACCATCATCTCCACCGTAATCATGGCGTCATCGACGAGGAGACCGAGCGCGATGATGAGCGCACCGAGCGAAATGCGCTGCAGCGAAATGCCGAAATAGTTCATCGCCACGAAGACGATCGCCAGCACCAGCGGAATCGAGAACGACACCACGAGCCCGGCCCGCAATCCCAGGCTGACGAAGCTGACCAGCAGCACGATGCCGACGGCTTCGAGCAGGGCTTCGGTGAAACCACCGACCGCTTCCTCGACGATGCGCGGCTGGTCGGACACGAGGTGCACCCCGACCCCGATCGGCAAGGTCGCCTTGACGGCCTGCATCTTGGCTTTCAGGTCCTGGCCGAATTGGAGAAGGTTGCCGGAAGCCTTCATGCCGATGCCGAGCCCAATGGCGGGCACGCCGTCGACACGGAACAGCGGATCGGGCGGATCCCGGTAGCCGCGCGACACCGTAGCGACATCGCCGAGCGGGAAATATCGGTCGTTGACCCGCAGGTTGATGGCCCGAAGGCTGTCCTCGGAGGTGAACTGGCCGCTGACCCGCAGCGAAATGCGTTCCGGCCCGGCCTGGACGACGCCGGAGGGCTGGACGGCGTTCTGGTTTTGCAAGGTTTGAACCAGAGACTGCACGTTCAGGCCCAGCGCTGCCAGCTTGCGGGCTGAAAAGTCGAGATAGATGACTTCATCCTGGGCGCCGATCACCTGCACCTTGCCGACATTCGGCACCGTCAACACTTCCGAGCGCACCTGCTCGACGTAATCGCGCAATTGCCGCTGGCTGAGTCCATCGGCCGTGAAGCCATAGATATTGCCGTAAACGTCGCCGAACTCGTCGTTGAAGCTCGGGGCCTGCACGCCGTTGGGCAGCGTGTATTGGATATCCTCGACGTGCTTGCGCACCTGGTAGAAGTAAGCGGGCACCTCCTTGGCCTTGGTGGTGTCCTTCAGGTTGACCAGCACCGTCGTCTTGCCCGGCACCGTGTAGCTTTTGGTGTAATCGAGCGCGTCGATCTGCTTCAGCTCCTTCTCGATGCGCTCCGTCACCTGATTGAGCATCTCGTCGACCGTGGCGCCCGGCCAGCTTTGCTGCACCACCATGGTCTTGATCGTGAACGGTGGGTCTTCTTCGCGGCCGAGCCCCCGATAGGCCATCAAGCCTGCCAGGGCCGAGACGATCATCAGGAACCACACGAAGGAGCGGTGCCGCAGGGCCCACTCGGACAAGTTGAAGGATGTCACGGGATCAGGGTTCCGAAGCAGAGGATTTGACGGCTTGTCCCTTCGACAAGGAATGCACGCCGGCGACGACGACCCGCTCGCCCGCCGCGAGGCCGGCCGTCACCGTGACGCCCTCGGCGGTTCGCGCCCCGAGCGTCACCGGCCGGGGCGACACGGTCCCGTCGGCACCGACCAGCCAGACCGTCGTCTGCTGACCCTCGGTGAGGATGGCAACGTCGGGCAACACGATCTGGGCGCCCGCGGTCTGCGCGAGGGACACCCGTATGGTGGTGCCGAGCCGGAACGCGACACCCGGGTCGGTCAAGGTGAGGCGGATGCGGCGCGTCAAGGTGGCGGCATCCGATTGCGGTGCGATCTCCCGCACTTCGCCGGGAGCGGTGACGCCGTCGTCGGCGAGGAGGTGCACGCTGAAGCGCGCCCCCACGGGAAAACGGTCGAGCAGGTCGTCCGAAACATCGAGCACGGCGTCGCGCTGGTCGGGACGTGCGATCGTCACCACGGTCTGGCTCAGGCTGACGACCTGCCCGACTTCGGCGCTCCAGCGCGCCACGATGCCGTCGTGATCGCTGGTCAGCACGGTATAGCCGAGCTGTTCCTTGACCTTGGCCAAGCTGGCTTCGGTCTGGTTGAATTTGGCCTGGGCGGTGTCGCGCGCCGCCACGGCGGCATCGAGCTGCGCTTGGCTGACGCTTTCGGTCTTGATCAGGGCTTGTTGCCGCAACAGCGTCGCGGCCGCATTGGTAAGCTGGGCCTGCGCATTGGCGCGGTCGGCCTCCGTGGAGGTGAGCGCCAGGCGGGCCACCACGGGATCAAGCGTCGCGAGCTGCTGCCCCTTGTGAACCACGTCGCCCACGTTCACGTCGCGGGAGATCATGCGTCCGGTCATCTGGAAACCGAGCTCGGCTTGATAGCGGGGTTCCACCGTGCCCGTGAAACTGCGGTCGACCCGACGCTCGGTTGGCTGCACCACGAGGCTCAGCACCGGCCGCACGGGCGCGGGCGGCTCGTCTTGATGATGCCGATCGCAAGCGGCGAGCGTGAGCGCCGCCGCCAAGACGAGCAGGCGATGCGTGCCGTAGGGGGACCTCATGGAGCGTTGCCTTCGACGACCAGAACCTTCTGGCCGGGGAACAACAGCTGTACCCCGTCCACCACCACCCGTTCCCCCGCCGCGAGGCCGTGCGCCACCGTGAAGGCGCCGGTGCGATAGGTGCCGACCTCGATCGGTCGCAACGCAACCCTGTTCTGGTCGTCGATCACCCAAAGCGCCGGCTTGCCGTCGCGCTCGAAGAGCGCGCTCCAGGGCAGCAGGGCGGTTTCGTGCCGGTCCCAGCGCGCGTGGCCCACCACGGCCGTGCCGAGTGCCATCTGGGGCGGCGTTTCGATAAGGCCGATCTTCACCGTGACGGTGCCGGTGGCGGGATCGACCAAGGGTGCGATCTCCCGCACCGTGCCCGTGGTGGCGACCTTGGGATCCGACTGCAGCACCACATCGGTGGTGTTGTCGCTCGGCGGCGCAGTCAGCAGCGCTTCAGGAATCGCAAAGACGGCGTCGCGCGGGCCATCCTGTGCCAACACGAAGACGGTCTGGCCCGCCTGAACCACCTGTCCGGCCTCGAGCGTGCGGGACACGATGACGCCGGACTGGCCGGTCTTCAGCTCCGTATAGGACGATTGCTCCTTGGCGGTGTTCAGCGCCGCCTGGGCGACCGCCACCTGGGCCGTATTGGCGTTCAACGTCGTTTCCGCCTGGTCATAGCTGGCGCGCGTCGTGAAGCCGCTGGCGATGAGCTGCTTCTGACGGTCGAACGTCTGTTGGGCCTGCTGGAGGGTGGCTTGCGCCGCCGCGAGGGCGGCCGTGGCACTGCTCACGTCGGCCCGCTGCTCGGTCGGGTCGAGCCGTGCCAGGACGTCGTTCGGCCCCACATGCTGGCCGACTTCGACCAGCCGGGCCGTCACCTTGCCGGCCACCCGGAACGCGACGTTGCTCTGGATGCGGGCCGCGATCGTGCCCGTCAAGGCGAGGTCCGGGGCGTTCTCGACCTGCCGGGCCACCGCGGCCCGCACCGGCACGGCGGGGTCATCCTGCGCTATCGCCCGCTGAGGCAGCCCCGCCGAGACGGCAACGCCAAGACAAGCGCCCACCGCCCATCCGGAGCGGCGGGCCAAAAAAAACCAAAGCGGAGGAGGGCGGGTCGACATGAAACATCCAGCCGGCGACTTGTGGACGATCCCATATCGCGGTAATAAAAATCCGTCCAGTTGGTTTTTTTATGACTCATCGCCTGTCGCAAGCGCGTAGCCGAGCCACCCTCGAGAAGATTCTCGCGGCCGCCGAGGCCGTGGTGGCGCGGGATGGCTTCGGGGGCCTGACGCTCGACGGCGTCGCTGCCGCAGCCGGGATCAGCAAAGGCGGCTTGCTGTATCATTTCCGGTCGAAGGACGCCCTGATCGTGGCGGTGGCGGCCCGCAAGCTCGACCTGCTGAGTGAGGGCATGGATCGCGCCGCCGCCGCCCGCCGCGGCCTGCCGCATCCGACGTTGGCCGGCATGATCGCCCATTCGACCGAAACCTATCGCAACGACGAGGGCTTCTCCCGGGCGCTGCTGGTGGCCGCCGTTGAGAATTCCGAGTCGCTCGTGCACTTCCGGGAAGCCTTTGCGGACGTCATGGCCCGCGTGCGGGCCGAAGGCACCCGCCCGGACATGGCTCTGGCGATCTTGTTCGGCGTCATGGGGCTGCAGGTGATGCGAACGCTCGGGGTCACGGATCTGCACCCGGCCGAGGCTGAGACCATCTTTGCGGCGCTGAGCGACCTGGCGGCGTCCATGCCGGCTGTCGCCGATCCGAACGACTGACGTCGAACCTCGCATCTTCGCCGATCAGGTCGAGACCACGTCACAGCAAGTTTTTGCCGATGCGGGACGAAGTCATGGTTTCGGCACGGTAAATCCACATCCGGCGAATTGCAACGACTGCTTGTGAAAACCTACATCGATCGATGTCAGAACAGATCCGTATTGCGATGTTCGATTATCGATCTGTGGGATGATGGCCGTGAAACCTATCTCTATTGCAGGCTGGGGATTGGCAGCGTTGCTGGCGCTGCTTTACGCGGAACTCCCGCTCAGCGTCGAAGCGCAGCTAGCCATCGTTGTATCGGCGCTGGGCCTGATGGTCGTCGTCAAGGCGTTGCGGCTGGGCGGCGCATGGCGCAGCGTATTTCTCGCCTTGGGCACCTTTATCGTGCTGCGCTACATCATCTGGCGCGTCACCAGCACGGTACCCTCGATCAGCTCGCCGCTCGATTTCGCGGCCGGGGCCATGCTGGTCCTCGCCGAATGTTACTGCGTCACCATGATGTTCCTCAGCCTGTTCACGATCGCCGATCCGATCGACAGGCCAAGGGCGCCCCTGCTGAGCGACGATGAGGCCCCGACGGTCGACATCTTCGTGCCGTCCTACAACGAAAGCCTCGACATCGTGGCCCCGACGCTGGCGGCCGCCAAGCGCATCACCTATCCGGCCGGCAAGCTGAACGTTTTCCTGCTCGACGACGGCGGCACCGACGCCAAGGTGAATTCCGACGATCCCGCCACGGCGGCGCGCGCCCTGAAGCGGCGCCAGACCATGCAGGCGCTCTGCCGCGAACTCGACGTGCAGTACCTCGCCCGCGAGGAAAACCAGCACGCCAAGGCCGGCAACCTCAACAACGGCTTGGCGCACAGCACCGGCGATCTCGTGGTGGTGTTCGACGCCGACCACGTGCCGGCGCAGAATTTCCTGCGCGAAACGGTCGGACATTTCCGCGACGACAAGAAGCTGTTTCTGGTTCAGACGCCGCATTTCTTCCTCAACCCCGACCCGATCGAGCGCAATCTGCGCGCCTCGCAGATGCCGACCGAGAACGAGATGTTCTATGGCCTCGTGCAGAAGGGCCTCGACAAGTGGAACGCCGCCTTCTTCTGCGGCTCGGCCGCCGTCCTGCGGCGCGAGGCGCTCGAACAGGTGGGCGGCTTCCATGGCTCGTCCATCACCGAGGATGCCGAAAGCGCACTCGAGCTGCATTCGCGCGGCTGGAACAGCCTTTATGTCGAGACCCCGATGGTGGCCGGCCTGCAGGCCGAAAAATTCGACGCCTTCATCACGCAACGCTCCCGCTGGTGCCGCGGCATGGTGCAGATCCTGCTCCTGAAGACGCCGCTGTTCAAATCGGGCCTGTCGGTGCCGCAGCGTCTCAGCTACCTGGCCAGCAGCATGTTCTGGCTGTTCCCGCTGTCCCGCATGGCCTTCATCTTCGCGCCGATGCTGTATATCTTCTTTGATCTGAAGATCTACGTCGCCAATCAGCAGGAGTTCTTTGCCTACACGGTCGCCTATATGGCCTCGGCGCTGTTGATCCAAAGCTACATCTTCGGCCGCGTCCGCTGGCCGTGGATCTCGGATGTGTACGAATACATCCAGTCGGTGATGCTGTTCCGCGCCGTCATCAGCGTCTTCATCAACCCGCGCAACCCGAAGTTCGAGGTGACGGCCAAGGGCCAGACGCTGGAGCACGACCGCATCTCCGAGATCGCGCTGCCCTATTTCGTCGTGTTCTTCATGGTTCTGGCGAGCCTCGTGGTGCTGGGCTACCGCTTCGCCTACGAGCCGGAAGCCCGCGAGTTGATCGGCGTCGTCGGGGTGTGGAGCCTGCTCAACCTGATCCTGGCGGGTCTCGGGCTCGGCGCGGTCTGCGAACTGCGCGAGCGCCGCAGCGTCCCGCGCGTGGATAGTCGTGGCGCCGCCACCCTGGTGTTCGGCACCGAGGCGATCCCGGTGACGATCGAAGACATGTCGTTCGGCGGCCTGCAGGTACGTCTGCCCGACGGCGCCCAGATCAAGCCGCGCGCCAGTGGCACCCTGCGGATGGCCGATCCTGCCGATCCGAGCCGCATCTGGGAAACCCCGGTGGTGGGCGTCAGCCGACGCACCCTGTCGGAAGGGCGGGGCGTCGGGCTCCGGTTCTTCGGGGTCAACGGCGACCGGTTCCGCATCATCGCGGCCACGGCCTTCGCGGATGTCGGGATCGTTTACCGCAAGCGCCAGGGCCAGGTGACCCGTACCGGCATTCTGCACGGCTCCGCCCTGATGACGTTGTGGTGCATCGTGCAGACCGGACGCGGGCTTTATTACGCCGCCTTCCGCCGCGACGGGGCCTCGCCGTCGGCCGCCGCCCCGTCATCCGAGAGCTCGGTCGCCTGAGGCGAACCGTCCCGTAGCGTCGATCTCAGGATTTTCCCCATGGCACCCATCAAGGTCCTCGCCTTGTTTCGACCGCATGCCTTCCTGCTCGCGGCCTCGACCCTGGCGCTGACGGCGGCCACAGCCGCAGCCGACGG
Organism: Lichenihabitans sp. Uapishka_5; assembly: GCF_033947565.1. Lineage (NCBI taxonomy): Bacteria > Pseudomonadati > Pseudomonadota > Alphaproteobacteria > Hyphomicrobiales > Lichenihabitantaceae > Lichenihabitans > Lichenihabitans sp. Uapishka_5. The sequence goes on along the minus strand of NZ_JARPVX010000001.1, from coordinate 27,562 downwards.
CGCCGCCCCGGCCCCCTTCGTGATCGCGCCGCGAACCGTCGCGGCGGCGGTGCCCGGTGGCGTCTTGCTGAAGCGCCTTCCGGCCGGCCAGGACGGCCTGACGTTCCGGGGCGAGATGGCATCGCGCCGCTTCGCCGTGGCGTTGGGCCGGAGCGAGGCCGCCCGGATCAACACCTTCCAGGTGGCGCTGCGCAACACGGTGTCGTTGCTGCCCGAACATTCGGCCATCACGATCAGCGTCAACGGACGCACCCTGGCGGCCGTGCCGGCCAATGCGGCCGACAAGACCATGCTGGTGCCCATCGCGGTACCGGCCGGGCTGCTGGTGCCCGGCGCCAACACGGTTCAGGTCACGGCAACGCTGACCCACCGCGTCGATTGCTCGGTACCGGCCACCTATGAGCTTTGGGCGACGCTCGACCCGAGCCACACCGGCTTCGTGGTACCCGATGGGGCAGCCGACCAGATCGCCGGCGTGGCGGACCTCGCTGCGGCGCCCCTGGCCGAGGACGGCACCACGCGCATTTGGGTACGCATGCGCGAGGGGGCCGACGAGGCCGAGATCGGCCAGGCCGCCCGCGCCGTGCAGACCCTGGTCCGCCGCGCCAAACTGGTGCGTCCGGTGGTCGAGGTAGCGCCCGAGGCCGGTCGCGGGCCAGGCCTCGACCTGATCGTCGCAGGCCACGAGCCCGAGGGTTTCGCGCCATTGGCCAAGACCGCCGGCATCGGGGTCGGTCAGGACGCGGGGACGGGTCGCATCATGGTCGAAGTTGATCCGGAAGCCGACGAGGCGCCGCGCGCCACGCCGTCCGTCGCAGCTGGGGTCGTCGAACCGCCGCGCGACGGGTTCCGCAAGAGCTTCGCGCAGCTCGGCAGGAACACCGAGGTGTTCACCGGCCGACGCTACGAGGCGAGCCTTGCCGTGGTGCTGCCCCCCGACTTCATGAGCACCAATGATCGGGCGCGCCTGCGCCTCGATGGCGGCCATTCGGCCACGCTGGTCGACGGCGACGGCTTGGCGCTGCGGGTCAACGGCACGCTGGTGTCCTCCGTGCCTTTGCTGGCCCGCAAGGCAGAGCGCTTCGATCATCGCGAGGTCGAGCTGCCGCTCCGCTTCTTCCATCCGGGTCGCAACGACGTCACCATCGAGGGCACGCTGTCGGCCGAAGCCGATGCGCAGTGCAAGACCATGACGATGCCGCATGAAGCACGGCTGACGATCGCGGATACGTCCGAGCTCGAGTTTCCCGGCTTCGCCCACCTGACCACCATTCCGCAGATTCCGGCCGCCATGGCGGCGCGTGGCGATCTGCCGGTCTACCTGCCGGGCAGCGATCGCGCGTCGATGGCGGCCGCCCTGACGGTTCTGGCCAATCTGGCAGCATCGGGCAGTCCGGCCGCGACGCTCCAAGTGCACCTCGGCATTGTCGACGAAGACCGGCCCGGCCTGCTGGTGGCGGCTGCCGACCAGCTGCCGGCGTCGATCTCCGGCGCCCTGCGCAGCCTCACGGCGCCCGTCGCCCCCGCACCGGCTAGCGTCGATGCGGCCAACGCCAGCGCGGCAGACACCGATGCGGCAACCGGTGCCAGTGAGACGACACCGGCTGACGCCACGCCACAAAGCGTCGCCCCAACGCGCCTCGGCGTGCTGGTCGACGGAGTGCGGGCCGGGCTGCGCAGCCGCGGCTTCTTCTTCGGCAACGACAAGGCCGACCTGCTGACGCTGAAAAGCGACGATCTGCTGGTGGCGGCCGTGACGCCGGGCGGCAAGGCTCCGCGCGACAGCCTCGACGTGATGCCGCGCTTCACCCGGGACGCCACCCATTGGCTTGTGGTGACGGCGTCGAGCCCGGCGACGCTCGACGGGGGCCTCGACCGGCTCGCCGCCAGTGGGCGATGGGACCAGTTGCGCGGCGAGGCCGTAAAATTCGACCCCACGAGCGGCGAGATCGAGGTGCGGCAGCCGCGCGGCGTCACCTATGTGCTGCCGTCCGAGGTGGTGGTGGCCGACGTGCGTCCGATCCTGGGCGGCCTGATGAGCGACAACATCTTGATGAGCTTGGCGATCCTGTTCGTGGTGATGGGCACGCTCGGCGTCTCGACCCACGCGCTGGTGCGCCGCATGGGTGCGAAATGAAGGGCGCCGCGATCCTGCTCGGGGCGATCCTGATGGCCAGCAGCTCCCAGAATGGCGCTCGGGCCGGCGAAACGCTGGCGTCCCTCGACGCCGCCCAGCACACCCAGAGCCTGGTCGACCGCGCGTCCCAGGACTGGCTTTCGTCTGAATGGCGCAGCTATGCGGCCCGGTTCGTGACCCCGGACGGCCGGGTGGTCGACAACGCCAATGGCGGCATCTCGCATAGCGAAGGGCAGGGCTATGGCATGCTGCTGGCCGTCAAGGCTGGTGACGCCGCGAGCTTCGAAACGCTGTGGCGCTGGACCGCGCGCACCCTTGCGGTGCGCAAAGACCACCTGCTGGCCTGGAAATGGGATCCCGCCGTCAAGGCCGTCACCGACACCAACAACGCCACGGACGGCGACATCCTAGTGGCCTGGGCGCTGGCGGAAGCCGCGAAACGCTTCCATCGTCCCGACTACCGAGAGGCCGCGGTGGTGCTCGCCCGTGCGGTCGGCAGCCACGCCATCCTGCCGACGCCCTTGGGCCCCGTGTTGAAGCCCGGCCTCACGGGCTTCGGTGCCTCCGAACAACCGGACGGCCCCGTGGTCAACCTGTCTTATTGGGTGTTTCCGGCCTTTGCGTCCTTGGCCGCTTTGGCCCCCGAATTCGACTGGGCGGCCGTGCGGCACAGCGGCCTGGCGCTGATCCAGGCGAGCCGATTCGGCACCCTCGGGGTGCCATCCGAATGGGAGGGGCTCGCCAGCGGCGCGCCGCGCCCGGCCGCTAACTTCCCAGCCGCCTTCGGCTACAACGCCATCCGGATCCCGCTGTATCTGGCCTTCGACGGCGGCGCCGACACCCGGATCGCGTTGGAGCCTTTCGCGGCCCCCTGGGGCCAGACAGCCTCGACGACACAATTGCTGCAAGCCCATGAGGTGCCGGTGACGGTGCCGCTGGCGCAACCCGGCTATGACCTCGTCATGGCCACCGCGCGCTGCGTGTCGGCCGGCACGGCCGTGCCGCCGGAGATGATCAACGCCCGCAGCGATCTTTATTACCCGGAAACCCTCCGGCTTCTGTCCGTCATCGCCATTCAGGAAAGGGTATCCGCATGTCTCTGACCCCGCGCGCCATGGCCCTGCTGATGACCGGCACGGCCTTGTTGATCGCCACGGCCGGCCCCTGCCTGGCCGCCGCCGACCCGTCCGATGCGGTGGTGTTCGGCAAGCCGATCCTCGCGGCCGACTCGCCCCTCATGGCGAAGCCCCCTGGCACCAAGCCGGCGCCCGCTCCCGCCGACGCCGGATTCCTGCCGAACCGGGCTGCCCCGACCCCCGCCGCCGTCGCCGCGACCGGCGAACCCAACCTGAGCGCCTTGCGGTTTTATGCGTCGCAGAACGACCTCGCGCGCGTGGCCGCCGAGATCCGCCTGCTGCGGGCGAAGTTCCCCGGCTGGGAACCGCCGACCGATCTGTTCACGGATGACCGACCGGGCGAATCCGAGCAGGCGTTCTGGGACCTTTTCGCCGAGCACGACCTGCAGGGCCTGAAGGACGCGATCGCCGAGCGACAGCGCCAGACCCCGGGCTGGAAGCCGAGCAACGACCTGTCGACCAAGCTGGCGCTTGCCGTTGCCTACGAGCAGCTCGTTCATGCGTCCGACGCGAAATCCTACGGCACCGTGCTCGATGTGGCGGCGGCCAATCGCGGGCTTTTGACCTGCAGCACCGTCGATGCGGTGTGGCGCAGCGCGGAAGCGCTCGTGGCGACCGGCGACGAGCCACATGCGGTCGAGGCTTATCGCTATGTGCTGAACACCTGCACCGACCCGCAGGAGCGGCTGGCCACGGTGCAGAAGGCTTCCGCGCTGTTGACCACGCCGGGCGCCGTCGATGGGTTGGTCCAGATGGGCAAGCGCCTGCCCGACGGGTCGAGCGAATTCGCCGACCTCAAGTTCGATGCGGTGCGGCGGCGTGTCGGCGATGCCTTGGCGGCCAAGCAGGTCGCGCCCCAGGCCGACCTCGACCAGCTCACCATGCGCGCTCGCGCGGCGAACGGCAGCAAGGATGCGGAGCTGCTCGGCTGGTACGCCCTGAGCCGGCAGGATTTCGCCGGCGCCGAGACGTGGTTTCGCGAGGCGCTCAAGGCTGGCGCCGCGGCAAAGCCGGCCGAAGGGCTGGTGCTGGCGTTGCGCGACGGTGGCAAGGCCGGAGAGGCCGTGGCGATGGCCCGGCACTATGCGTCGCTCGGTGCCCCCAACGCCAAGCTGATGGTCGAGGTGCTGGTGGCCAACCTCGACGCCAAGGTGCCGCTGCCGGCCGACGCTCTGGCGGCGCTGCCAGGAGCGATCGACGAGGGACATTTGGCCGATGCCGCCCAGGCCTATGGATGGCATCAGTTCAAGTTGAAGGCGGTACCGGAGGCCCAGAGCTGGTTCCGCAAGTCGCTCGACTGGCAGTCGAGCGAGGCGGCGGCCGTCGGACTCGTGGTGACGGCCAAGCAGCTGAAGCAGCAGGCCGCGTTTACGGCCGCCGTGGCGCAATATTCCCCCACCTATCCGCGGGTCGCCGAACTCGCCACGGTGATGAAGTCGGCCGAGCGCGTCCGGCCGCCGGTGCACGAGGTGCGCGAGGCCCGTCGCCAGAAGCCTGCTGCCGGGGGACATGCGCCGAAGGGCGACGGGTGGGACAGCGGCGCGACCGAGATCGTCAACACCTTCCAGGGTGGTAACCTCGATCAGGCGCTTGCCATGATGGATGCCCGGCGAGCCGGCCATGCCGAGCCGAAGGGCCTGTCAGTGGTGCGCGGCTGGGCCCTGTTCAAGAAAGGCGACTGGGAAGGCGCCAAGCAGGTGTTCAACGACCTCGACGCCAAGGGCATGCACGACGAGGCCAGCAAGGGGCTGAAGCAGATCGAGCTCGGCTACACGCCGCCGCGCTTCCGCTGAGCCACCCCATCCGCCAGGCGGCCTCGACGATCCTGCTTTGCCGGAGCCACGCGGCCCGAAAGGAAACCCCATGCCGATGAAAGCCGTCGGGCCGATGGCCCTGTTGCTGATCTCCGCCGCAGCGCTCGGCACATCGAGCGTCGCGGCCAGAGCCTCGATCATCCAATATACCTACACGGGCCAGGTCGGATACGGCTATGATCGAGCCGGCTTGTTCGGCAATGCCGAGACCCTCACGGGCGAGCGCTTCACCCTTGTGGAACGCTTCAACACCGACCGATCCGCCTTCCGCTACGTCGATGCGGCGCAAAGCCTGCAGTTCGGCGGCCAGCAACGCGGCGCCCCGGGGGCGGCGAGCTTGACCGTCACCATCGGCGGCGTCAGCCGCAGCATCGCGGATCTCGAGGACTACATCTACAGCGGTTCCGTCACCGGCAAGCACCTCGACTTCGTCAAGAACGCGACGGGCTACGAATACGGCGGCTTTTATGTCGAGTCGCCGCTGATGCGGGCCGACTACGGCTCGGCCACGACGCTCAATGCCGATCAGGCCCGCTTCATCGGCAACTACCAATATTTCAACGCGGCCGATGCCTCGCTCGCCACCTACGCGAGCTTCGATGTGGGCCGGCTGACCGTGGGTCTGGTGTCCGCAGTGCCACTGCCCGGCAGCCTTGCGCTCTTCGGTGGCGCCTTGCTTATCCTGGGCTTCGGGATGCGCTATCGCCGGACCGCGATCCGGCTGGAGAAACCCAAGCCTTGAGGGTCCGAATAGGCTCGCTCGGCGCCGTCGCGGTTCCATGCTGGTTGTCAGAAAGACGCGTACCGGATGCATCCGGACCGCACGGCAAGCACGTTCCGAACGGTAAGTTCGGTAATCATCCCAGAAACATCTGCGATTCGCCAAACTCTCCAGAGGTATAAACGCGGTTGCGGGGGGCCTCGGCATTATTGATGATAGGCAAGGGGTCGTTCGAGGAGCATCCATGAGCAAACACGCTTTTGCCGAAAGCCGAGAGACCACGCCACAATGTGGCTGGTTGGGTCGCGGTGTTCAGCAACATGCGTGGGGTCCCATTTGATTTCCCAGCAGCCCGTGGAGCCGAGTACGGTTGTCGCGCCGAGTTTACCGCAAGACCTCCTCGATCATGGCGTTTTTGCCAAAGTGTTCGGTACGGATCGTCTGACGCTCGGCCTTATTGCCCCGATCGAGGCTTATCCCGAAGGTCCGATGCCAACGCTTGCGGGTCACGTCGATCGAGTGCGTTTGGCGGAGCAGGCCGGCTTTGCGGCAATCTGGCTGCGTGACATCCCCTTCCTCGATCCGGGGTTCGGTGATGCAGGCCAGGTGTTCTGCCCCTTTGCCTATGCGGGCTACCTCGCGGCCGTCACGTCTCGGATCAGCATCGGCACCGCCGGCATCGTGCTGCCTCTCCGCAACCCCATCTGGGTCGCCAAGCAGGCCACGAGCGTCGATCAATTGCTTGAGGGCCGATTCCTGCTGGGGCTCGCCTCAGGCGATCGTCCTGAAGAATACCCCGCATTGGGCGTCGACTTCGCCAGCCGAGCCGAGCTCTACCGAGAATCGGTCGACATCATCAAGGCGGTGGTCGGCGAAACCTTTCCGCACCATCGATCGCAACGTTACGGCCGTCTCAGCGGCAAACTCGATCTCGTGCCGAAGCCGGTGTCCGGCCGCATTCCCTACATCGCGATCGGTCGCGCAGGGCAGGATCTCGACTGGCTCGCGAGCAACGTCGATGCATGGATCTGGTATGGGCCCGAGGTTTCGGAGTTCGGCGCCATCGTGCCTCATTGGCGTGACCTCTCACCCGCGGGCGTGGTCAAGCCTTACGGCTATGGAGTCATGTTCGATCTGCTGGAGGATCCCGACGCGCCGTTGCAACCCGGTCGCCAGCTTCGGGTGGGGCGCCACGCCTTGATCGAACTTCTTCAGCGCCACCAAACCGAAGGCGTGTCCCATGTCATGCTCAACATGAAGCCGAGCCGCCGGGCGGCCGAGGCCGTGATGGCTGAGCTCGCCGAACACGTGATCCCCTTGTTTCCATCCCTGTAAGCGCTGCTGCGTTCCAACCCGATCGTCGAGCCCGGGGTTGATGCCGAGGCAAGCCGGATGCACTGCATACAGTAGCGAACCTTCGTGGCGTGCTCACCCCGCCTCGACTGGCGGATATGCAGCAAAGTCGGTTCCGGCTGTAAAATCACCACTTTAAGCAGGAATAGGCTCGTTAACCGGAGTCGTGGATCAAGCGTCCGACATCAAGGAACGGGCGTGGTGTCCCACCCGTGCATCTCCTTCGTATGACGGACGACGATCTCCTGAAATGCCGTCGAGGGCAGCGGGCGCGCGAAATAATAGCCCTGGTATTCGTCGCACCCGCGATCCTTGAGCCACATCAGCTGGCCCAGCGTTTCCACGCCTTCAGCAACGATCTTGACCTGCAACAGCTTGCAAAGCGAGATGATAATCTGCGTCAGCGCGCTCTCGGCAGGCAGCCGCGCGATGAATCCCTGGTCGATCTTCAGACAATCGATGGCGAATTCATGGAGACGGGCGAGGTTCGAATATCCGGTGCCGAAGTCGTCGATGGAAATCTTGATGCCGAGCTTACGGATGCTGTCGATCACGATCGACATGTCCGCTCGTTCCATCAACATCGATTCCGTGATCTCGAACTCGATGCAGCCAGGCGAACAACCACTTAGCGCGAGCGCGTCTTCGACAATGGTCACGAAATCGCCTGCACTCAGCTGACGCTGCGACACGTTGATGGAAATGCTCAAGGGATAGCCGAGCTCCTGGAGCCGTCGCTGCTCCTTCATCCCGGTCACCATGATGTGGCGTCCCAGCTCCTCGATCAGACCGGTCTCTTCACAGAGTGGAATGAAGGCTGCCGGCGAGATCATCCCGCGCTCAGGATGGTTCCAACGCACCAAGGCTTCGGCACCGACAATGCGGTCGTTACAAAGCGAGACCCGCGGCTGGTAATAAACCTCGAAGGCGCCGTCGGTCAGAGCCTTCTTGATGTCGGACTGAAGATTGAGCCGCTGATCGGCCTGCACGCGCAGGCCGATCGAGAAATGGCGCAAACAGTTACGCCCGGCCTCCTTGGCCTCGTACATGGCGAGGTCCGCACTCTTCATCAGGGTCTCACCGTCGTCACCGTCCTCCGGATAACGGCTGATTCCGATGCTTGTGGTAATGTTCAAGCGGTGATGTCCAACGATCACCGGATCCGATAATTTTGCGAGCGCCTCGATGGCAAGGGCTTCATAACTTTCGCGGTCACCGCCCGACATGATGACCAGAAATTCATCACCGCCGAGGCGGATCGTCACCATCTCGGGTCGCCCGATGTCCAGCAATCGTTGGGCTACGATTCGCAAAACGTCATCGCCTAGCGCATGGCCAAGCGAGTCGTTGATGACCTTGAAGTTGTCGAGGTCGAGGAACAGCACGCCGATGCTGTCGCACCGAAGCGCAGCGGCTGCGATCAGCGCGTCGAAATGCTTTGGGACCGAAGCGCGGTTGGGCAAGCTCGTCAGCGGATCGTGATAGGCGAGATACTGGGCCTTGGCCTGGGTGTTCTTGAGATCGCTGACGTCCACCTCGCTGACCAGCACGGCGGCCTGTCCGGTCACGGCATCATGACACTGGCGTGCCGTGACTTCGTGCCAGCGTGCGCCGTGTTGCGTGTTGATGCGCAGGATGCGGCTGACCTCGCCGGCGCGTGCCAGCTCGACGCAGAAATCCTCATAGGCGTCCGGCTCGACGAATTGCAGCCGCAGGTCGTCCCCATGGTGTCCAACGGCGGCGCGCGCCGCAGGATTGCGGTAGAGCGGTGTCCCACACGCGGAATACAGGGAGATCATGAGCTGCGTGTGAAGCAGCGCGTCTGCGCTCCGTAGCCGTTCGGGCTCAAGATCGACGTCGTCGCGGGCCTCGCAGAACATCCCTGTCCGCCCGTCGGGCAAAGCGAAACCGGAGAACAACACCCGCACAGTTCGGGCCTGCCCTCCTGGGTACACGGTCCAGAGCTCGGAAAACACGGCGGATGTGCGACGGAAGTCGTCCTGGTATTGCTGCAACCGGCGTGCAACCGATGCCGACATGTCGGCCTTCATGTCCCGCGCACTGAGATCATCGAGCGAGGTGGCGCACCAAAGGTGCAAGCCGGGCTTATTGGCCCAGACCACGCGTCCGAAGTCGATATCGAAGATCCAGGTCGCCACTGAAAGGCGGTCTAAGATGTCTGCCTTCTCCGGATCGATCGGATCGGTCGCGGTGCGGGAGAGTAATGTCACGGCTTAAGCGCTATCCCTGCTTTTTCGATGCGGAAAGCGTCATGCCACCTTCGCCCCCGAACCTGTCCCCTCGCACGCCCTCGTCCCTCGCAGGAGCGACGTCATCTCGTCGATGGTCGCAAAGTCGGGCGTCGCTCTGACCCGTTCGATCCATGAGCGCACAGCCTGAAAAGCGTCAAGGTCAATGCCGCCTTGCGGCGCTACATGAACGTAGCCGAATACACTGATGTCCGCGATTGAATAGTGCGCACCTGCGATGAAGTCGTGCGATTGCAGGTAAGCGTCCAGGATCGCCAACCCCTCATGCGCCCGGCTTTGCCACTGCGCGATGTCACGCTCGCGTCCACTCCCACGCTCGGGTGCGATAAAGGTCAGGAAGCGGGCTGGTGAAATAAACGGCTCCAGCCGCGACTGTTCGAAGAAAGACCATTGAAGGCCCTTAGCGCGTGCGAAGGCTTCCGACGGCATCAAGGACGAGCCCTCGGCGATATACCAGAGCATGGCATTCGATTCGCTCAGGCCGAGTCCGCCAGGCGCGCGAAGATAGGGCACGACCCCGACCGGATTGATGGCCAGGAACTCGGGAGACTTGGTTTCTCCCGCAAGCACATCCACCATGCGCAGGGTTACGGGAATACGAAGCTGCCGCAGCGCCAGGAACGGCTTGAAACAATTGCCCGAGCCTGGGGCCGCATAAAGGTCGAACACTGTCCTGCTCCGGGAGGTTCAGAACAGTGCTCCCATACAAAAGTTTTCTGGTTGTTACCGATGATGTTTATCATCGCTGCGGCACCCGTCCCCGCCGCATGATTTGCCTTCGTTCCTACGAGGGTCTGTTCGATCCCGTTGGAACCGGACAATCATGCCGTCAGCTCGTATTCAACTGCTGTCAGGCCCAAGTGGAATCCTCTAGAGCCTGACAGCTTTAATCAGGAGCTTCGACCAGACCGAGGGCGCGGCGTGCCTCGACCCAAGCTTGGTCACGCCGGATGCGGTACTCGGCCGACTCACCATGCCGGGTCTTCATGTCTTTCAGGATCACAAGTTCCAGAAGCGCCGACCGGATCGCGGCAGCGTCATGCGAGACATCGATCGCCTGGCAGTGATGCTCGGGATCTTGGCTCACGCGGGCGTCTCCTCGACAGGCGAGCCGCTGGCGACAACGTTCTCCAGGTGCAGCCTGTGAACGATACGATCGAGAAGGCCCGGGTGCTGGGCGTCGGGATGATCGGGCTTCAAGACCGAAGCGTCCAGCTTGAAGGCATCCAGGAAACGCGACAGGGGGATGCCGTGTTGCAGGCCCACCGCCATGGCGATCGCGACGTCGTTTGTGACCGCATGCGAGGGGCCCCCACCATCGCCGCCGAAGAGATCCGCCGCGGCACGGCCCGACATCGGCACACCCTGCAGGACGCTCACCACAGGGCGGGATGCGGAGGAGGCTTCCCACAACACCGGATCATGGAGGCCCGATCGGCGAGGGCTGGTGGCAGGACTTTCCGCCCCGGCTGTCGATAGCGCCGCAATCCACACCTGCTCGGGCAAGGATGCGACAGGGTCCGGGGCCGCAAGGACGGCGACGTCCTCTTCCTCGATCTCACGGTTCGCGCTGAGCGGTTGCGAAAGCTTCGACCCGTCCCGGTAAAGCGCGACGGCCTTGAGGCCCAACTTCCAGGACAGCGAGAACACGTGCGTACAATCCGCCACGGTGGCGCTTCCGGGAAGGTTGACAGTCTTCGAGATCGCCCCGGACAGGAAGGGTTGGGCCGCCGCCATCATGCGGATGTGGCTTTCAGGGGACAGGAAGCGCGTTCCCATGCGGCCGCAGGCGTTGGCACAATCGAACACCGATAGGTGTTCAGCGCGCAGATGCGGCGCACCTTCCAGTGTCATCGCCCCGCAAGCATGCACGTTGGCGGCTTCGATCTCGGCTCGGCTGAAGCCGAGATGGCGCAGCAGATTGACGTCCTGGTCGAGGCGCGCGGGTTCCAGTCCCAAGCGTTCGACGAGAAAATCGTCGCCCAGCGTCCATCGATTGAACACGAACTGGATGTCGAAAGCTTCTGGAAGGGCGCGGTCGATGGCTGCGATCGCCTCCGGGGTGAAGCCACGCTCGGCGAGCGTGCGGTGGTTGATGAAGGGCGCATCGGCCAGCGACCCGAAGCCGATCGCGTGGTGCTCCATCTCGGCGATCTCCTGCGATCGATAGCCGAGCGTCGTCAGCGCCTCCAACACCGCGTGGTTGACGATCTTCAGGTAACCGCCCGCCGCCAGCTTCTTGAATTTGACGATGGCGAAGTCCGGCTCGATCCCGGTCGTGTCGCAGTCCATCACCAATCCGATGGTTCCGGTCGGTGCGATGCAGGTCGCCTGGGCGTTGCGGAACCCGTATTCGGTCCCGTGCTCGACGGCCTCGGTCCACAAAGCCTGCGCACGCGACGCGATGGCGGCCCCGTTGAGCCCGGGGATGGACGCGAGGGCTACAGCCGCAAGCGGTACCGGCGGAACCGAGACTTGCTCGTAGCCGTCCGGCAAGCCGAGAGCGGCGCGGCAATGGTTGCGAATTACGCGCAACATGGCGTCCCGGTTGGGTTCGAAGCCTTGGAACGCACCGAGGTCGCGAGCCATCGCGGCGGATTCGGCATAGGCCGCACCCGACAAGACGGCGGTAAGCCCGGCGCAGAGCGCACGCGCCGCGACGGAATCGTAGGGCAGGCCGAGACGCATCAACAACCCACCCAGATTGGCATAGCCGAGACCGAGAGGGCGGTAATCGTGGGTGCGCCGGGCGATCCGGGCTGAGGGCAGCTGCGACATGGCCACCGAGATATCGAGCGCCACCGTCCAAAGTCGGCACGTATGTTCGAAGCTATCGAGATCGAACCCGTTATCGGTTGTCTTGAAGCGCAACAGGTTGAGCGAGGCGAGCGTCGCGCCCGTGTCGTTGAGGAACACGAATTCGGAGCACGAATTGGAGGCCTGGATCAATTCGGTCGATGGGCAGGTGTGCCAGTCGTTGATCGTATCGGAATAATGCAGGCCGGGATCGGCCGAGGCCCATGCGGCATGGCCGATCGCTGCCCAAAGCTGGTCCGCCTCGACGGTCTTGACGGCCGCTTGGCTTCGCCGGGCCACGAGATCCCACGGGCCGCGGTTTTCTACGGCTTGCAGGAATGCGTTGGTGACGCGGATCGTGTTGTTGGCGTTCTGGCCCGCCACGGTGGCATAGGCCTCCTGGTCCCAGGCACCGTCGAACACCGGAAAGTCGATCGAGTCGAACCCCTCGGTCGCGAATTGCAAAGCGCGGCGGACGTAGTTTTCGGGGACGTGCGCATCGCGAGCCGCCCGCATCGCGGCCCGCAGGCCAGGGTTCCGACGCGGATTGATCTCGAGGACGTCATTCATCGTTGCAGCTTGCAACACGGCCGTCAGGTGCTGCTGACAGGTGCGGGAGCCGGCGATCAGCGCGGCCACTTTCCGCTCCTCGTCGGCTTTCCAGCGAACGAAGGCCTCGATATCCGGGTGATCGATGTCCACCACCACCATTTTGGAGGCGCGTCGCGTGCTGCCGCTCGCCGTGACGAGGGCCGCGGCGCGATCGCTGGCGCGCAACACCGCCAGCAGGCCTGAAGCACGCCCTCCACCGCTCAAGGTTTCATTGGATCCCCTGACATCGGAGAAGTTCGCCCCGGTGCCCGAGCCGAATTTGGCGATGCGCGCTTCCTCAACGATGAGCGGCAGAATGCCGCCTTCGTTGACCAGGACATCGCGCACGGACTGAATGAAGCAGGAGTGGGTTTGGGGGCGCTCGAAGGCGTTCGCGCTTGGCTTAACCGTATTGGTCGTCTCGTCGACGAAGTAATGGCCCTGGGCCGTCCCCTCGATCCCATAAGCCCAGTGAAGGCCGGCGTTGAACCAATGCGGTGAGTTCGGGGCCGCCATCTGCTGCGCCAGCGTGTATCGGATTTCATTGAAGAACGTTTCGGCATCGGCCTCGCGTTCGAAATAGCCGCCCTTCCATCCCCAGTAGGTCATGGAACCCGCAAGGCGGTCGAACACCTGCCGTGCGTCGTGTTCGCCGCCCAGCCTTTCACCTGGCGACAGCAAGGCAAGGCGATCGTCGTCGGGCACCGAGCGCCACAGCCATTCGGGGACACCAGCTTCAGCAACCCGGCGCAGCACAGCCGGGATGCCAGCCTTGCGGAAATATTTCGTCGCAAGAATATCGACGGCGATGTGGCTCCAGTGTTCCGGCACCACGATTGCGGTCTGCTCAAAGGCTGTCGCGCCGCTTTCCCTGACCACCTTGCTGGTTCGATGTGTGAATTTGAGGCCCTCGTAGGGACCATGGCCCGCAACTGTTCCGCACCTGGAGAACCGCATGATTGCCTCTCGATGTCGGCAACGCCACCGGACATGCCGACTTCGAGGAGGTTAACATCGCTTAACCTAAAAGAGTAAACGCGCTTCCACTTATGATTAAGATGTCAGTCAATGTGACATAAACGCGCCTGTGCGGGAAACGTTGGTCGAGCTTGACGGGGCCGTAAGACGGGCAAGACACCCGTCCCAATCTCTCTCCACCCTGCCAAACGTGGGCCTACGTCTCATTGCGGTGCATGTGAGTTGCAACGACCATACCTTGATAGGCCGCAAGCTAGACCTTCTGCGGCATGCCTGTTTGGGCCGATAGGGTGGCGGCATCGGCCAGCACCTGGGCCCGCAGCCCGTCGTGGCCCGTGGGGGTGGGTGCCTTGCCGGAGGTGACACAATCGAGGAACTGGTCGAGTTCGCGCCGATAGGCGGGTGTGTAGCGCTCGAGGAAAAAGTTCATCACCGGCGCGCCGCGGAAGCCGCTGGCATCCGCCACCTCGACGGCCGACTCGTGCAGGTTGTGGGCGCGCAGCATGCCCTTGGCGCCGTGCACCTCGATGCGCTGATCATAGCCATAGGTGGCACGGCGCGAATTGGAGATCTGGCAGATCTTGCCCGACGCGGTTTTCAGCAGCACCGCGGCCGTGTCGACGTCGCCTGCCTGACCGATGGCCGGATCGACCAGCGACGAGCCGACGGCATGCACCTCGACCGGCTCGTCACCCAACAGGAAGCGGGCCATATCGAAATCGTGGATCATCATGTCGCGGAACAGCCCGCCGGAGCGCTGGATATAGGCGATCGGCGGCGGCGCGGGATCGCGCGACAAGATGGTGACAAGTTCGACATCGCCGATCTCGCCCTCGGCGAGGCGGGCCTGCAGGGCCGCGAAATGCGGATCGAAGCGACGGTTAAAACCGATCATCAACGGCACCCCGGCTGTCTCGACCACCTTGAGGCAGGCTTTGATGCGATCCGAGCTGAGATCCACCGGTTTTTCGCAGAAGATCGCCTTGCCGGCCTTTGCGGCCGCCTCGATCAGATCCGCATGGGTGTCGGTCGAGGAACAGATCACGATGGCCTGAATGGATGTGTCGGCCAGGATGTCCTCGACCCCGCGCACCGGCACGCCCAGCTCAGTGCCGAGCGCCTCGGCCGGCGCCGCGACCGCATCCGCGATGGCAACGAGCTTCGCCTTGGGGCTGATCGCGATGTTACGGCCGTGAAGCGCGCCGATGCGTCCGGCGCCCAGCAATCCAATGGTGATCACGATGAAGGTTCTCCGAGGGTAAACGAGAAGGCATGGGCCGCGAAAAGCCGTCAGGCTGCTTCGGCGACATTTGCAACCGTGAAGGCTTCACGGAAGCGCTTGAGGGCGCGCTCGTCGTCTTCGAATGCAAAGGCCTCGAGGCCGATCACGCCGGCGTAGCCGAGCCGCTTCAGTTCCCGCGCAATGGCAGGATAGTTGATCTCACCGGTGCCCGGCTCGCAGCGGCCCGGCACGTCGGCCACCTGGATCTCGCCCACATAAGGCAGGGCGCGGCGCAGCAGCGCGATCAGGTTTCCCTCGCCGATCTGGGCATGGTACAGGTCGAGCATCAGGCGCAACTCAGGCTGGTCGACGGATCGCACCAGCGCCAAGCAATCCGAGGCACTGCCAAACGGCACTCCGGGGTGATCGACCTCCGCATTGAGGTTTTCGAGCACGAAGGTGACGCCATGTCGCCTGCCGAGATCGGCGATGCGGGTGAGCGTATGCTGTGCTTTCAGCCACATCGCCCCCGTCACAGCGTGGCACGGCACGACCGGCAAGCCATGGGCGTCGAGCCCCGTGCCGTGCAGGTTCAGCCTGGGTACGCCTAATGTCGCCGCAACCGCGATCGACTGCTCGGCCGTGCGGAGCAAGGCGTCGGCACCGGCGTCGTCGGCCAAGGTGCCGGTGACATAGCCGGTCATTGACGAAAAGGTGGCGCCGGTCGCTCGAAGCGCCGCGATATCATGCCGGGTCCAATCCCAGATCTCGACCTGAAAGCCGAGGGCCGCGATCCGTTCGACGCGCTCGACGATCGGCCGATCGCGGAACACCATCTCGGCACAAACCGCCAACGGGAAGGAGGCCGGCTCGCGCGATGCCATCTCCGACGCCGGTGTTGACGTCATCGCTGACGCCCGGAACGGCAGGAGCAATCGCCTAGCCCGGTCCGCATCGGGCGCGGGTCGGCTCCAGGTTTCTCGACATGATGGCGCAACGATTTCTCCCTGCCTGAGCCAGGCTCCCCACGGGCTGAGGTGCATTCGCCGCGATCGGCGCTGCACCTCGTTGTTTTCAGGCCGTCGCCTTTGCACCCGGGTGCAATCATCCTATACTGGGACTCCGTCGGGCTGCAAGATCGGTCCAATCGATAGCGTCGGACGCCTGGCCCGATCGGCCTCGAGGACATGCCATGGAGGATCCGCCGCGGCCCCATGCGCCCACCCGCAAGGCCACGGCCAGCGATGTGGCCCGCGAGGCCGACGTGTCCAAGTGGACCGTCAACCGCGCCTTCCGAAGCGATGCCTCCATCGCGCCGGACAGCCGGGCTCGCATCCTGGATGTCGCGGCGCGGCTCGGCTACCGCCCCAACATGCTGGCCCGCAGCCTCAGCACCAAATCCACCCAACAGGTCGCGGTGCTGGTCGACGACTTCGGCAACCCGCACAAGCTGCAGATGATGAGCCTGCTGACGGCCGCGCTGCAGCGCGACAATCTCGTGGCGGTCCTCATCAACATCAACGCCACCAGTGGCCACGTCGAAGCCATGCTGAATGCCGATCAGCGGCAGGTGGATGCGATCGTCCTGCTGGGTACGGCCTTCCAGACCGACATTCTGCAACATCACACGCGCCAGCAGGGCGGCCCGCCCTTGTTCGTGATCGGTCGGGAAAGCGACTTCGTAGGTGTGACCGCAGTGTCCTGCGATCCCGCGGTGTCGATGACCGCCATCGGCCTGCATCTGTGGGGGAGGGGGTACCGCCGCCCGGGCTTCCTGTCGGGCCCCCGCACCTTGTCGACCGCGCTTGGCCGCAAGCACCATTTCGCGGCCTTCTGGCGCGAGCGCGGCATTGCAAACGTGCCGGAGCTGATGGGGGGATCGTATGATCGCGAGCCGGGCAGCGCGGCCGTCGCCCGCTACCTCGCCGAGACTCCGCCCGGAGCGCGCTTCGACGTGCTGATGTGCGAGAATGATGCTCTGGCCTTCTGGGCCATGGACGTGGTGCGCTCGGGCTACGGGCTGCGCATCCCCGGCGACCTCGCGGTGGTGGGCTATGACGGCTCGGATCTGGCCGGGCACCCTGCCTATGGCCTGACCACCTATGAGCAGCCGATGGCCGAGATGGTTGACCAAGTCGTGTCGATGATCGTCGGCCGTATCGCGCCGCACTCCCACAACCTTCCCGGTCGGCTGCTGGTGCGCCAGTCGACGTGACGCCACCTCGCACCGGCATGACCGCGAGGGGCCGGCCCGCCACCTGAACTGGAAGGCTTGTCGTTTCAGCCGTTGTGGTGCTGGTGCAATCCAAAAACGCCTGGAGCGACGCGATGGACCGACCTTGCATTCTGATCGGCGTTCCCGTGAACGAGGGGGCAGGCCGCCTCGGCTGCGACATGGGACCGAGCGCCTTCCGGGCCGCAGGGTTGGCGGAGGCCCTGCGGGCTCTCGGCCTTGCGGTCGAGGATCGGGGAAACCTCGTGGCGCCGACGCGGAATGTGGCATCCCACCCGAATGCGGCCATCAAGCATCTGGCCACCGTGGCGAGCTGGACGGAAAGCTTGAGCGAAGCGGCTTTTGCGGCCTCGGCCCTCGGGTTGCCGATCTTTCTCGGGGGCGATCACAGCTTGTCGGCCGGCACGATGGCCGGCATGAGCCGCCGGGCCGCGGCTGAGGGCCGCGACCTCTTCGTGCTTTGGCTCGATGCGCACCCCGACTTCCACAGCCTCGACACCACGGTCAGCGGCAACCTGCATGGCGTGCCGATGGCCTATGCGACCGGCCAGCCCGGGTTCGAGCCGCATTTTCCCCGGCTCGGCACGAGGGTGGATCCGCGCAACGTCTGCATGGTGGGCCTCCGCAGCGTCGATGCGGCCGAACGCAGGGCCCTGCAGGCCGCAGGGGTGGTGGCGCATGACATGCGGGCCGTCGACGAGAAGGGCATCGCGCCGCTGGTGGGCGCCTTCCTGGCGCGCGTCGCTGCCGCCGGCGGCCTGCTGCACGTCAGCCTCGACGTCGATTTCCTCGATCCCGGCATCGCGCCCGGGGTCGGCACCGTGGTGCCGGGCGGCGCCACCTTCCGGGAAGCGCATCTCGCCATGGAGATGGTGTCCGACAGCGGTCTGCTGAGCAGCCTCGACCTTGTCGAACTCAACCCCTTTCTGGACGAGCGGGGGCGCACCGCCTTGCTGATGGTCGACCTCGCGGCGAGCCTGATGGGCCAGCGAGTGCTCGATCGGCCGACACAAACCTATTGAGGTCAGGAAAACGCCTCGCCGGTCGGCCCGGGCCTTGCGGCGCCCCTTGGGTTGTCAAGAAAGTGGGTTAGCAGCGCCCCGGTGTCGTGCCGGCGATCGAGCAAGTCGTGGTGGCGTTGGGCATCAAGCCCATTCGCCGCGCCGGAACACCGGCACCCGGCTGCCATCGGGCCGCACGCCATCGATGTCGATCTCGTCGGAGCCGATCATCCAGTCGATGTGGATCGAGCTTGTATTGCCGCCCTGTGCCGCGATCTGCTCTGGCGTCAGCCGTGCTCCATCGACGAAGCATTTGGCGTAACACTGGCCAAGTGCGATGTGACAGGCCGCATTCTCGTCGAACAGCGTGTTGAGGAACAAGATACCGCTCTTCGAAATCGGCGACGAATGCGGGACCAGCGCCACCTCACCGAGCCGGCGGGCGCCCTCGTCGATGTCGAGCACCTTGTTCAACACCGCTTCACCCTTGCCCGCGTGGGCCTCGACGATCCGTCCTTCGCTGAAGCGCACCCGGATGTCGTCGATCAGCGTGCCCTGGTGCGACAAAGGCTTGGTGGAGCGCACGTGGCCGTCCACCCGCAGCGCATGCGGGGTGGTGAACACCTCCTCGGTGGGGATGTTGGGATTGCAGGTAATACCGTTCTTCGCCGTCGATGCGCCACCATGCCATTCGTGCCCATCCGCCAAACCGATCGTCAGGTCTGTGCCGGGTCCGGAATAGTGCAGGGCGCTGAACTGTTGGCCGTTCAGCCAGGCGGTACGCTCAGCCAACGCGGCATTGTGCTCGTGCCAGGCCGCAACGGGATCGGCCCGGTCGACCCGGGAGGCCGCAAAGATCGCATTGGCCAAGCGGGTGACGGCCGTGGCCTCGCCGTCGCCGGGGAAGACCTGACGCGCCCAGGCGGCGCCCGGATAGGCCACGATGTTCCAATTGATATCGAAACCCGCGATCTTCTCGAGCGCCGGGCGATAGGCCATCGAGGTGGCCTTGTTGGCGCGTGCCACCTTGTCGGCGTCCTGCCCGGCCAGCAGCATGGGGTCGTCACCCACCACCGCCAGTCGGGCCGTATTGGCGTCGAAGGCTTTGGCGAAGCCCTCGTAAAGCCATGTCGCGGCCCGATCGAAGCTCGCATCGGACCCATGGTCGAAGCGCGCCAGCGTCACGGCTTCGTCGGACAGGAATGGCATCACCAGACCCGCACCCGCCCGATACGCATGGACAACGAGCCGACGCACCAGAGGCAAGGCCGCCACTGGCGCCGTGATGAGCAGATCCTGTCCCGCCTGCAGCCGCAAGCCCACCTTGATGGCGACCTCGGCCAGCCGGTCGAGCTTCTCTGGGTCGATTGCATCGCTGAAGGGCAGGTCGGTCGTCATGGCGTCGGGCTCCGGCTGTCGTGCCAGTCCATGTAGCGCCGAAGCCTCACGCCGGCCATGTCGGATCGATCACCAAACTGCGCCGCGACCCCATTCTTGGCTTGCACCGCGGCAAGGTCCTGCTATGAAAGCCCCGCGCTGCTCCCTTCGTCTAGCGGTCTAGGACGTCGCCCTCTCACGGCGAAAACAGGGGTTCGATTCCCCTAGGGAGCACCAAGCCTTTTCAGCCACTTAAGCCTGAATTTGGAAGCCAAGCCGGGCCTTGTACGGAAATTTTACGGAAGACATGGTGGCGAACGTGGGCGGACGTTGACGCGACGCTCTGCTTAGCAGCAATGAAGTCGCCTGCGATCGTTAGGATCTGCAATGGAACGGCCGGCTATGATCCATGTTCTCGCGTTTGTCACAGCAAAACCCGGTTCGCGAGATCAGGTTCTTGATCACTTCCGCGCCAACATGCCGGCGGTGCATGCCGAGCAGGGCTGCATCGAGTATCAGCCCGCGATCGATGCTCCTGGCGGCGGCGCCATGCAGGAGCCGCTTGGTGCCGACACATTCGTCGTTGTCGAGAAGTGGTCGACGATGGACGATCTCAAGGCGCATGCCGCATCAAGCCACATGGCGGCTTACGGAGCGAAGGTGAAGGATCTGCTCGCAGGCCGGACCATTCGTGTCCTTACCAGCGCTGCCGAGTAAGCGCTGAAGAGGCTGCCGGACCCGGGTCAGCAGCACTTCGCTTTCGGTTGCTTCCTCACTGCCTCGCCCTGATCGCGTTCGGTCCCGTCAGCAAGGGTCCGAGGATGATGCCGCGGCGCACGTAGCCGGCAACGCTGCGAAGCTTTCCGGCCTCGACCGTGGCCGGCATCTTGGAGATCAGAAGCTTGGCGAGCTGCGGATCGAGCAAGGCTTCGCGGTAGCGCTCGCGTGCCACTCCAAGCCCGGTCGAGCGCAAGGTGTTGTAGAGATAGGCCACGCCTGCCGCACCGCCCGCATAGGCCGCCTCCTTGAGGCCGCCATGGGCAAAGGCCGCGGTGCCGGCGCCGATCGCGGCCGACATAAACGAGAAATGCTTGCCCTCCTTGCTGGCCCGGTCGACCAAGGCGCCGAGGTTCTTCACCGTATCCGACCCGCCCTTGATCGCGGTTTCGGTGCGCCAGCGTGCGCCGGCCTCGGCATCGCGGGCCACGGCGCCGAACATGGACACCTGCTCCTGCGTGAACAGCTCCTTGAGGGTATCCCGGTTGTCGGTCACGAACTTGATGAACTTGGCCCCGGACAGCGAACCATCAGCGTTGCTGAAGCTGCGCACCATGTAGTCGACACCCGCCTTGCGAAGGCCGGCTAGGGCCGCAGGGTCTGAACCCGCATCGGTGGCGAGTGACCGCATGCGGCTCGCACCCGTCCGGCCGGTGCTCATCATGGCGCCGATCGTGTTCTCGACCTCCGTGGGCGCCAGACTACGGCCGACCGTCTGTCCGAACCTGCCGGCCGGCGTCCTGCCGGCATCGGCCAGGATGGCGCGCTGGGTCGCGATGGTGGAGCGAAGCTGCGCTGCCTCGGCCGCGCTGGCGGTTCGCAGCGCATCGCGATTGGCCGAGATCGAGGCCCGAACGGTCGCGGCGTCGCTGCGGTTGGCGGTTTGAGTGTCGGCACGGCCTGCGGCTCGAGCCGCAAGAAGCCGGCCGGCCTGCTCGCTCTCGAATTGCCGCAACTCGGCGCGATGCTGCAGGCCGGCATCGGTCAACGCCTGGGTGGCGCTGGCGGCGTTGTCGAAGCGGGACGAGAAGGCGGGGCTTACCTCGTCTATGGCGCGAAGCGAGCCTGCATATTCCGTTTTCCACCTGGCGAATGCGCTGGGGCTCACGGTGCCCAAGCCCGTCAGCTTCGTGCGGATCGGGTTGAGCGCGAAATCCGTGATCGACGACACGGCACGCGGGTCGTTGCGGGCGGCCGTCAGGAAAGCGCGGGTGCGCTCGTAGCCGGCCGGGCCGGTGGCAAAGGCCTTGGCCGCCACCTCGCCGTTGGGGGCTACGTACTGCCCGGCAAAGCCGTTGGTCTTGATCGCGGGTGCGACGGGGCCGTTGCGGTAAGTCTGCGCGTAGGTGGCGTGGGCGGCCTTGGCGGCTGCAAGCCGGTCTGCGGCGCCCTGATCGAAGTTGGGCCGCAAGCCTTCCTGTCGGCGCTGCTCGGGCGCGAGGCCGGGCGGGTACATATCGGCCTCGGTGTAAGCCGAAAGCGGCGTCTTGGGAGGCACGGCGCTGCTGCCGCCGTACTGGCCTCGGCTCTCGTCGTGGATGACCTTCTCCTGGCGGTAGGCGTCCCACGCGTGGGACGCGCCTTCATCCCTGACCGAATAGACCGGGTGCTCCGGGTCGACGTGTTCGAAAAGGTCATTGATGGTGGTGTTCGCCACCGCGTGCTGCGTGTCAGCGCCGAGATAGCCGGCTTCCGCAGCGGCCTCGCGCATCTTGTCGGGATGCAGGCCTTCCCCCGGCTTGGCGATCAGCCCGCGGATATCGCCATAGCCCATGCTCCGCAGATCGCCACCAGGATCTTGTACGCCGCCGCGCTCGCGGATGAAGTCGACGAGGGACTGTGGTTGCGGGTTCTGCGGCCTTACGGGTCGGCTTGGCCGTCCTGCGGGGTCGTAGAGAGGTGCTTCTGACGATAGGCCCGGATCGCGCGGAGCTTGAGGAGATTGCCGTCCCGTCTGGCCCGCTGCTCGAACCGAGCCAGAATAGCCGGATGATCCACGGGCGGAAATTCCTGCATCCCCTGTTCCAGTGCGAGCAACGCTTGCTCTGGCGTCAACTCGCTCGGCTCCGAAATCGTCATTCCACAAAGAGCCCATGCGCGCCTGCATGGCCTGATCTGGCCGCAGCAAGCCTTCGTTGACCAAGCGAGCTTCGTGCGCCACCTGGTTCTCAACGCCATCATGGATAGCGTCGACCACGGCGCCCTTCAACTGCGTCAGGCGTGACAAGGCTTCGGGGTCGTTCGGGTTGGGGTTGCGGCGGGCGTCGGCCATGGCGGCCGTCACGCGGGTGTCGAGCTTCTGCAAGGATCGGAACGGGATCACGTCGGGCAGGCGGTCGATGTCGTTCCAAAGGCCCGCCTCGGCGCCGCTGGGCTGCACCCCGGAATAAGGATCGATGCCCTTGGCGATGGCCTGCTTTGCTTCCTTCACGGGCGTCACGACGGTGGCGAGGGTGCCATCAGGGTCAACGGCCTTGTAGAGGCCATCCCGCGCGCTCTTGGCGGCGGTGCGGGCTTCCTCGACGGCGCTCCGCAGGGTCGCGCCGGCCTGTTCCGCCGGCACCACGGGGCCGAGCGGGGCCGCGGCGTCCTGCGCGCGCTGCTGCGCCTGGCTCTGCGCCTCGGCGAAGGATTGGGTGAGGTGGTCGTGGGCGGCCTGCTGATCGGCGCCGAACCGGTCGAGGGCGTCGGTCGAGGCTGCCTGCCGATCGGATTGGCGGGCCATCAGGTCGGCATTGGCTTGGTCCTCGGCCTGCTGCCCGGCCTGCGCCCTGGTGGCCGTTGCGGCGTCATGGGCGGCCGTCAGGCGTTCCTCGGCCTGCTGGGTGGCAGCGTCGAGCGCGTCAAGGCGATCGGCGAACATGCGGCCTGGTCGGAACACGTCCCCCGTGGGCTGCTGATTGCCGATGACGCCGAGCTGTGCGTCGCTGCGCGCCGTGTCGATCGCGTTGAATGGCAGGTTGTTGGCATTGCGGGCATCCTTCTCGGCCTGGAAAAGGCCACGATCGTTGCCGACCGCGGTGGCCGTGGTGCTGGGAGAGTTCGGAACTGCGCTCGGCGTGTCAGGCGTCGCGGCCCACGTCCGCAAGGCAGCCGGGTCGCTCGACTGCTTGAGGAGTTGCTGCGCCGCAGCCTGGTCCCGCGCATCCTGCAAGGCGGGACCGAGAATGGGCGCCGTGGTGGCGCCAGGAATGCCCGCCACGGCGGGAGAGAGCACGCGGGCCGCCACCTTGCCAGCCGCGCTCGCGGCGCCCCCTGCCGCGGCTCCCGCGGCCATGCCGTACAGCGGATCTTGCATGACATCGGTCGCAACCTGAGACGCCGCTCCGGCCGCCGCGTTGGGCACCGCGAGTTCAAGGCCGCCCCGCACGATGTTGCCGGCCCCGCCGCCTGCGATCACGGGGGAGAAGCCCGAAACGGCCGCCTCGCCCGCCGCCATGGCGGCTTTGCCGAGTTCGCTGTCGGGCTTGTACTCGCCCGTCTTGGCCAGCACGGGAGCGGCGATCTGCTCGCCAGAGGGCAGCCAGTTCCGGGGATCGGCATACTTGAAGACAGGGTCGGCGGCGCTCTGTTCCTTGAGGTCGGCCTGTTCCTTCAAGATGTCGGCGACCGGGCGGCCGGTGATCTTGGCCTGGGCTCTAGCCACGAGGTAATCAGCCGTGTCCATGGCCCCGCCAAAAATGCCGGGGATGTCGGACAGGCCCTTGATGACCGCCGTACCGGCACCTTTCAGGAAGCCCGACGTGTTGCTGTCCGTGGGGCTGTTCGCGAGCGCGCCACCGGCCCCGCCGCTCGGTGCGATGCCGAGATCGGCGTCGGAGAACAGTTGCGGCTTGTCGGGTGCCGCCCCCTGCTGCACCGGCATGGGGCGAGCCTGCGCCCGCACCGTGAGCGGAGGCGCCGTGTCGGTCGAGGCAGGCGGAACAAAGAGCGAGCCCGGCGCCGGGGTGCTGGTGATGCCGAGATCGGCGTCGGAAAAGAGCGCGTCGGCCATCAGTTCTTGCTCCACCCGTTGCCCTGCCACCGGAACACGCCCTGACCCGGCACGGCGTAGCGCTGTCCAGTCACGCGCTGATCGGCAGGCGGGATCGCAACGCCGAGCGGCGCAATCTCCTTCTTGGCGTCGCCGACATAGCGGCTGAGGGGGTTCGCCTTGGCCCAATCGGTCTGAAACTTGGCGTCGTTGCTGGCGCCCTTGTTGCCGTCATACCAATCCGAATAGTCGCGGTAGTTTTGATCCCGATAGCTCTGGATGCCTTTGATCTGCGCAATCATGGCTTGGTTCGCGGCGGGTTGCAGATTGGGGTTCGGGTTGGAATTGATGGCGGACTGCACCTCCGCGACGAACTGCTTGTTCCCCTGTTCCCGCATGGCGGACAGGACCGACGCATAGGCGTTCTTGGCGAAGGTCTGCATCGCGGCCGGGTTCGTGGTCGCCGTGTCCGGCACGTCGATGCCGAAGGAGCGGAGGTTCGCCGCGGCGTTGTTGAAGGCGTCGCTGTTGGCGCCGGTCTGAAATGTGGAGAGCAGGTTGCCGAGGGCGTCCAAGCGCTCGCCTGCGACCTGGCGTTCCTGGAAAGAGGTGGCGCCGTCATTGAGCTTGGACAGGAGCGCGGACTGCCCCTGCGTGACATAGGCCGGCTGCGATTTCACCACAGGGCCGTTGCTGCCGCCGCCGGCCGTGCCGTTGAGCACCTGAGCGCGGGGCACGTAGATGGTTGTCCCGTCCGGCTGCTGCGTCTCGATCAAGCCATACTGCGCACTGGCACGCGCTCGGGCGTCGGCCTTCTGCTGGGCCTGCTGGTTCTCCAAGTCGAGCGGGGAGCCGGTGAAGCCGTATTGATCCCGCATTGTGCCGAAATTCTTCTGCTCGGGTGTCAGTTCGGCATTGTGGGTCTGAAGGTCGAGCTGGGACTTCTGAGCCGCCTCGAGCTGGGCTTGCACCTGCTGGGCGCGCACCGTGTAGGCCTTGGCGCGACCCTCTAAGCCGGCATCGGCATACTGCGAGGCCATGCCCAGGACGTCGTTAATGTAGCGGGTTCCGCCGCCGGGCTGCTGGTAGCCGGCCGGAAGGCCAGGAACATCGGCGCCGGCCTGCGGCTGGACAGGCTGAGGAACGGCAGGGGTCAACTGCGGTCCCGGCTGCGCGACGAAGCGACCCAGCGCGCTGGCCTGGGTCGGCATGGGCGCTGCGGCAGGATCGGCGGCCACGGGGTTGACCGATCCGACAGGCGGGCGAGGCGGCGCCCCTGCGCTACCGCCAGGGCCGAAGGGATGCGAGTTGCCGGGCACAGGCTCGGCGGTCGTCGCCGCCGCCGTGGCAGAAGGTGACGCGCCAGGCTGTGACGTGGGCTGCTGCCGCGAGGCTTGCAGGACCGGCAGCACAGCGCGACGGATGTTCAGATCCTGAACGTCGATGCTCTCGCCCGGGTCGATGCCGATCGCATCGGCGATCTTGCCGGCGAGGCCTGGATCGTTGGGATTGAACTTGGCGGCCCATTCCGCGGGCGTGACCATCTGCGATTGCGCGGTGCCGGCCGTGGGAGAGCCGTTCGCGGCACCGAAGCCAGGCGGCTGCGGGTTCGCGGTGGGGGCTGAGGCTGGCGGTGATCCGGCCGGAGGCGCGACGGGGCCGAGGGAGGCCACGCGATAGGGCTGTTGGCCCGTGGCGGCGCCGATGGCGGCTTGCGCCGGGGCTGCGGCAGGCTGCGGGGCGTAGGCGGCGACGGTCGAGGGCCGGCCGCCGATGCCGGCGAAATTACCGATGCCGAGCGCACGAGCACCGTGGAACGCGCCCCACCCGTTCTTCGCGGCGTGGTCGAGGGCGAAGTCGACCTGGGCCTTCCATGTCGAAGGATCGCGAGCGTCGAGGCCGGTCGCCTTGGTGAAATCATCGCCGAGGCCGGCCACCTGATTGCCGGCACCCGATCCAGCAACATTGCCGTAGTGAAGCTGGAACGGTCCGAAGCTGCTGTTTCCGTCGCCGGGATTGGCGCTGCCATTCGGGTCGAAACCCTTCAGGCCTTCACCCCCTGACACGGCAAGCGCAACGTTCGGGTTCATGTCGCGCTGTTGCGCTGCCTGCTTGACGTAGGCGACCACCTCCGGGTTCGCGCCCTTGGTCGAATTGGCCGGGTTGAATGGGCTGCTGGTGCCACCCGCCGCCGAAGCCTGCGGGCCGGCGCCACCACGCCCCAGCGGGTCGTCGAGGCTGCCGGGCGAGTTCAGCACCTTCTGGCGCAAGCCGAGCGACATGAGCGTTCCGGCCTGATCGTAGGCGCCGAGCTGCATCAAGCGGTTGGTCAGCGCCGTCATGTCGGGTGCGGAGGCTCCCGCAGGCGTGGTGTCCTGACCCGCATTGGCGATGTCGAGTTGACGCTGCTGCAGAACGCCTTGGCGGTACGTCTGCGGAAGCTGGGCAATCCAGCTCGTGTCGACCGGGGGTGGGACGGCTTGGCCGAAAGACGGGACCGCGACGGGTGCTTCGAACATGGGCGTCTAGCTCGGATCGACGGCCGGAAGGCCGGACAGGAAGGCGTGAAAGGCAAGGAAGCGGTCACGGGCCGCGTAGGCCTGACCCATGGCGTTCGCGATGCGCTGGGTGTGCTCGTCGACCGTGGCGCAATCTTCGGGCCACAGCGAGACGGTGATCTGCAAGTCACGGATCGCCTCTGCGGCGGTTTCGAGGTGCATGACCATTTCGAGCGTCGAGCGGTCGTACTCGACGGTTGGCGCCGCGATAGAAGCTGAACTGTCCGGTTCGGGACTGTTGTCTGTTGCGGTGGTTAGTTCAGCCTGCTCATGCAATGCCGCGACTTTCTTGAGAAGTGTCGAAGCAAGATAGCGCAACACGCGCCGTGCGTCCTACCGAATGCTTACGTCATTCCGCTTTTTGCGATCAATTCGATCAAGTCGAACTTCGAAGCATCGCGAGAATAGTGGGGCTTATGCTTCGTAAGCAGCGATGGCTTGGCCTTGTCGGCGAGCTGGCCGAGTTGGCTTATTCAGGAGCACCACCCCATGAAGCGCATTCTCGCCCTCGCGGGCCTTCTCGCTACGCTGGCCGGGCCGGCGATGGCCGATCCTGCTGCGCTGACAAGCCTAGTGCACTGACGCGCACAGAGGATTCACAGGACGCTGGGCTCGTGCGAGTCTG